>CAZEDA010000415.1:0-3703 GCA_964510915.1 uncultured Rhodocyclaceae bacterium
GCCCGCTGTATCTGGCCTACGGACGCGCGGAGGGCGGGCAGAGCGCGCTGTACCTTTTCCTGGGGCGGCCGTGACGACAGGCGCGTGCGAGTCGTGCGGCGTCTTTCCGGTCAGGGGACGGCTCGGCCAACCGCGCCGTCATCGGCGGCCTGGCGGATGGACTCGTAAAGGGCCCGAGTCGGTGCGGAAGGTTGCAGGCCCAGCACGATCGAGAGCATGTCTCTGCATCGCCGGTAGACCTGAATGGCTTCCGCCTGCGCCCCCGCGGCGGTCAGGCAGCGCATGAGACTCCGATAGAACGATTCGGTCAGCGTCTCGATCTCGATCGCCCGGCGATAGAGGTTGGCTGCAGCATCGGCCTCACCGCGCGCCTCGAGCGCTTCTCCGAGTTGCGTCACCCGTCGCTCGAACAGGCTTCGGAGCCGCTCCCGAGTGGCTGCTGCCCAGGGGGCGTCGACGTCCTGCGGCAGGAACTGACCGCGGTACAGACTCAGCAGTCGCTCGACGGCGAGCTGACGGGACGCCGTGTCGTCCGATGACTTTTCCTGCCCTGCCGATTCGAGTGCCAATGTGTCGATCCAGCAGCGGCGGCGGTCGAGGGAGAGCTTGCCGTCGTTCATCTGTAGCAGCCGGTCGTCGCCGAGAAGCTTGCGGAGCCGGTGCAGCGCATTGGTGAACATGGCCAGCGCCGCATCGCCCTGCGCGTCGGGCCAGACAGCAGCGGCGAGGCGGCGGATGTCCACGTCGGTCGATCCCATCGCGACGAGCGCCTTCAAGAGCTGCAGCAGTCGCGCCGGCGCCTTGCGCCCGAACTTGAGCGGCTCGCCATGCACGAACACACGGAAGTCTCCCAGCGTGCTGATGCGGAGCATCCAGGGCCATTCGTCCATGCCCTGGTCGGGCGGATCGATACCCCAGGACAGCACGAGGCTGCGCGCATAGTCGGCTTCGATTCCGCGGCGGACCGCGCGAGCCAGCAGCGTCGGCAGGCCGTGGATCAGCCAGCGGAAGAAGTACGGGATGTTGTGGGTGCGCGCCCACGTGAGCGCTTCCTTCAAGCGAACATCGGCGAGGGTGTCCTCGCCGCGAAGATGGTGCACGTAGCACTCGTCGAGAAGCAGCAGCCCGTCGTAGCACGTGTAGCAGGTGCCGTCGCGGGTCGCGCGCACTTCTTCGATGAGCGCCAGGGCTTCCTCGTGACAGCCCGCCTGCGCGAGCGCGCCGGCGCCGCAGCTTCCCCACACGATGAGAAAGAACGGGGCTGCGGTCGTTCGCGCCGCCGCGAGATGCAGTCGCGTGTGTTCGGCGGCGCTCTCATGGTGGCGGCGCAGCTGCTCCAGCAGGGCCCAGGACAGATGATGCTGCGCCAGGCTCACGCGCCACGTGGGGCGCAGCAGCAGCTCCTGCGCCTGCACAGCCTGGAGGGCCGTAGCACTCTCGCCCTCGACGGCGGCGGCAAACGCTCGGAACACGTGCGCCGCGATCTCGCCCTGCGGCAGGCCGTTGGCTTGGGCGAGCGCCACCGCGCGATCGAGGCTTTCCATGGCCTCCTCGTAGCGCACGGTGATGTAGAAGTGATAGCCGCGATTCGTGAGCCAGGACACCATGCTGACCGGAGAGGGTTCCGAGGTGCGGGTCAGCCGGTCGACGCGCTCGATCACACGGGCGCCGAGATCGAAGCGGGCGATCAGATCGAAGTACAGGACGAGAAAGGCCGCGGCGGACACGCGCTCCGTTTCGTCCACGTCGCTGTCCAGCAGATCCAGCACGCGCAGCGCCGCGGCATGCAGCTTCGGATGCGAAGGCTGCACGAACATCGTCACGAGCTGGAAGGCCGAGTAGGCCGCGAGTTCCAGGGACGGCGACTCGAAGTCCACGGTCGTGGCCAGAAGCTTCTCCAGCGGGACGATCCACCGGTCCATGCTCTCGGTGGCGAACGCTTCGAAGTAGTGGGTCCAGACGATGCCGCAGATGGCAGCGAGCTGGCCGGTCGGATGACTCTCCGCCGCAAAGCGTTCCCACACCTTCTCGAGGTGCCCGCGTGCCGCTGCCTGGTCGATGGGGATGAGCGCCTTGCCGGTCCAGAAGAGGAGCCACGGGTGCGCGTCGAGGACGTCCTGCGGCAGCAGGCCGGACCACTCCACCAGTGTTTTCCACCGTCCCTGTCGCAGCAGTGCCGGTGCTTCCCGCAGCAGGAGCGCCCCGAGGCTCTCCCATCGCCCCGCCTCCGCGTAGAGGTGCACGGCTTCCTCCACGAGCCCGTCGGCTTCGAGCAGTTCGGCCGTGCGGTCCAGCAATGAGCGGATTTCCGCGGCGGTGAAGGCGCGCGAGGCCTCCCGCAGCAGGAATCCGCGGAACAGCGCGTGGAACTGGTAGATGGACCGGTGCGAGGCCGCGCCCTGGAGTTCGGAGCGCGGGCGCGGGACACGGCGCCGATCCGTGAAGAGATGACGCCGGTACAGGTTGTCCAGGAGCTTCTCGGCTTCCGGCTCGCCGGTCAGGGCCACGAGAATCTCCGGCGTGAGCCTTGGCGCGAAGGCGCCGGCGAGCAGCAGTTGCCGATCCCGCGGCGAGGCCGACCGGAATACCTGTCCGGCGAAGTAGTCGAACACGGCCTCCTGCGATTCCCCTTCGATGTCGGGGGCGGTGAAGCTGCCTCGCCGCGTGCGCTCCAGCATCAGCATGAGACCGGCCGCCCAGCCGTCGCTGTGCCGATGAAGGGAGCGGATCAGCGCGGCGTCCGTCACCGAGCGGCCCTGGCAGATGAGCGCCGTCTCGTCGAGCGCGAGCTTCAGATCGGGCCATTCGACCGAGGTCAGGAATCCGCTCGCCTGCGCACGGGCGAGTTCCGCTGCCGGCGCGGTCCGGCTCACCAGAATCGCGCCGATGCCCTGCGGCAACTGGTCGAGTGCATGGGCGATCACGCTGTGGAGCGGCGACGACGCGGGCAGTTCGTGCACGTTGTCGAGCACCCAGACCGAACCTTCGGGCAGGCGTTCGAAGAAGGACCGGAAGAAGCGGATGGCGAAGCCGTCGAGGTCGGCGAGGTACTCGGGTTGCAGCAGCGGCAGCGCGGGCTTGCGCGCAGGCGCCGCCAGACCGAGGAAGTAGAAGAACGTGGAGGGGTCGGCGTCCCCCTGGTCCACCTGGTACCAGAATGCGCGACGGCCCCGCTCCTCCAGATAGCTCGTTGCGAGCGAAGTCTTGCCGGCGCCCGGCGGACCGGAGATCCATACGGCACCGTGATCCAGGCCTTCGTCCAGACGCCCGAACAGGCGTTGTCTCGCGACCGTGCCATGCAGCCTCGGCGGGCTGATCTTGGCAATTGCTGCAGACTTGCTGGCCATGCCCCCTCCGAAACGCAGCCCGCACCGGGCCCGCGGACAGCGTCTATGGTTCGGGTGGTCCCCGATCGGAGCGGATGCTACATCCCGGTTCTGCAGACCGCGAATCGCGCCGCGAATCGCTAAGTCATTTCTAAGCGGCGCTTCGCAGCGTGGAGAAGTCCAGCCCCGCCAGACGGGAGCTTCCGCTCACGGGCGACGACGAAACCTGTGCAGGTGCGGCACTGTCCGGTTCCGCGACAAGGTGGGGCCGGGCGTCACCATTCCTGGTGGTGACGCCGTCGTCGGCTGGCATGGCCGAGCCGCTCACGGTGCCGGCCGCTCCATGCGGCATGGCGTGGGAACGATCGTCTCTGCAG
>CAZEDA010000416.1:0-3676 GCA_964510915.1 uncultured Rhodocyclaceae bacterium
CGCAACGAGTACATCTACAAGTTCGTGTGCACGAACCGCTGGAACCCGCGCAACCGCGCCGCGAACATGAACCTGCTCGATGACGGCGTGCTTTACGTGGCCCGCTTCACGTCGAATGCCGTGGCCGGCAAGGCCAACACGTTCCGCGGCGAGTGGATCGCCCTGGAGCCCGGCACGATCGCTCTCGACGGCAAGCCGCTGCGCGAGAACCCCGAGTTCGCTGCCGCGACGGACGCCGAAGTGAAGGCGCTGATCCTCATCAAGACACGCATGGCTGCCGATGCCGTGGGTGCCACGATGATGGACCGCCCCGAGTGGACGGCGCTTCGCACGTATTCGTTCGCCGGTCGCCCGGGCAGCCTCTACAGCTACGGCCCCGGCATGCCGCTGGAGGTGTACTGCACGCTCACGAACAACTCGCGTCGCGGCAACACGCCGGTGTCGGCCAACAACCCGAACGGTTCCACCGGTGCGGCTTCGGCCAATCCGCCCGTCGACGCGGCGAACCCCCGGCCCGACAACGACTACGGCCACATCATCCGCTGGCGTGAGGACGGCAACACGGTGCGCGCCCTCGGTTTCGAGTGGGACATCTTCGTGCAATGCGGCGACAAGCTCACGGCCAAGACGCTCGGTGCTTCCTACAACGCGGCGGGCCATGACGGCTACGTCGGCAACATCAACGGCGCGGACTTCGGTGCTCCCGACGGCCTCTGGTTCGATCACTTCGGACGCATGTGGATCCAGACCGACCAGGCGGGTGACGCTTCTGGCGACTGGCGCAACATCGGTTCCAACACGATGCTGTGCGCGGACCCGAACACCAAGGAGATCCGCCGTTTCCTCACGAGCCCGCCCAACTGCGAAGTGACGGGTGTGGTGTCCACGCCCGACGGCCGCGCGCTCTTCTGCGGCATCCAGCACCCGGGTGAAGACTCGCTCGCGTCCGACCCGGACCAGTTCAGCAACTGGCCTCAAGTGCAGTTCGCCACCAACAGCGCCGGTCAGCCGGTTCCCAACACGCCCGGCAAGAGCCGTCCTCGTTCCTCCGTCCTCGTGATCACGCGGGAAGACGGCGGCATCGTCGGCGGACTCTGAAACACGAATCAGGATTCAGGAGACAGTTTCATGAAAACCATTCAGTCCTTCATCGCAGCTGCCGTGATCGCGGCAGCCTCCGGGGCCGCTCAGGCGGCGCTCGTCACGTCCTTCTCCCCGGACACCACCATCGACTTCGAGACCATCATCGGCGGCCCGGGTCCGGTCGACCTCAACGACGATGTGCGACTCACGGGCTTCGGCCTTCCGCCCGGTTCGCTCGAAGTCGGCGCGCCCGCGTTCTGGGCGCTCGGCGACAACGGCTTCTGGAGCCTCGGCAAGACGTTTGCCGGTCATGACTCGGCCGTGGGCGGCATGATCGTGTCGTTCAAGGGTCAGTCGGTGGCCTCCGTCGGCGCCTTCTTCAACTATCTGACGGCGCCTGCAGGCAACCCGCTGCAGCTGCTCGCGCTCGACGTGGATGGGGCGGTGCTCGAAGGCCACAGTGTCACGATCACCACGCCGGACGGCGTGAACGAAGGGGCGTTCTACGGCATCTCGCGTTCGTCGGCCGACATCGGCTACCTCGTGATTACCGCGCCGTATGTCGTGATGGACGATCTGGCCTACACGGCACCGATCCCGGAACCCGGCACCTACGCCATGGTGCTGGGCGGGCTTGGTCTGCTGGGCCTTGCCGCGCGTCGCCGTCGCAGCTGATCCCCAGGATCCCGGTGCGGCCCGCGAGGCCGCGCCGGCCAGACAAGAAGATACGCGGCGACGGCGTCTGCCGTCGTCGCGTGAAAGGAGACCGACCCATGAGAACAATGCGATTCAGTAGCGCCGTGGCGGCCGTTTCGGCGGTCCTGATCGGAGTGGCGGGATCCCCCGCCGTCGCCGATGTACTGGTCCTGACGCCCTCGCAGGACACCACGTTGTTTGCCGACGAAGTGACGTACGCGAGTGGCGCGGGAGATATCTATGTCGGCAACACCGCGGGCGGGTCCACGCGGCGCAGCCTTCTGCGCTTCGATCTGTCGGCGATCGACGCCGGCATGCGGGTGATCGACGCATCGCTCACCGTCGTGGTCAATCGCGTGGCGGCGGGCGCCGTCACGGCGCCGGCTACGCTGCATCGCGTGACGCAGTCGTGGGGTGAGGGAAGTTCGAATCCCGGCGGTTCCGGGGGCGGCGATCAGGCGGCGAACGGCGAAGCTACCTGGACGCTGCGCTTTTTCGGTGATGCGTCTTCAGCCTGGACCACACCCGGTGGTACCTTCACCGCGGAAGACAGTGCTTCCACGAATCTGGGCGGGACAGGGAGCTACACCTGGACCGGCGCCGGCATGGTGGCCGATCTCAACGACTGGCTCGCCAACCCGAACGCCAATCACGGCTGGGCGCTGATCGGCGACGAGGCGAATTCCCGGAGCGCGCGGCGAATCTACAGTCGCGAAACTGCGCAGGAATTCCTTCGCCCGAAGCTGGAACTCACGCTGGCACCCATTCCCGAGCCGACGACCTACGCCATGTTCGGTGTGGGCGCTCTGATCCTGGCGCTGGGACTGCGCCGCGCCACGACACAGCGCTGATCGATCAGTCCAGCACGCGCCAGTGGCGGGCATGGAGTTCCACGGCGCCCGCCACTGCCGCATCCAGCACATCGGCATCCGCGAGCGACCGGCCTTCCAGCCAGGGAAACGTCGAGTAGAGAACCCGCCAGACACCCTCCCGACTGCGCTGGGCGAGGCTGATCTCGAAGTCCACCAGCGCGCGGGCCTGGTCATCGTCCACGGAACCCAGCCAGGATCGCAGGCTGGTGGCCGGGCCCGGTCTTGACCGGCGCGGACGCACCCGCATCGCGAACTCGCCCGTGAGGGTCAGGTACACCGGAATGTCGCCTTCCTTCTCGAGGGCGAGAGACGCGCCCGTGCTGCCGGACACGCGTTCCCAGATCTCGAAGTAGTCCTGCTCCACGCCGTACTCCCGCATGAGGTCCGGGGTCTCGAACTGCATGCGGCCGATATCGTTGAAGCCCGACGGCGGCTGGAAGTCCACGCGCCGCTCCCATCGGCAGAGATCGCCTTCGACCACGGTGACGCCGGCGAACCCCTGCTGACCGGCGAGGGCGTCCAGACTCGAGCGGTCCGCGTCCTGCAGGCTGCTTACCGTGACACTTGCGTTGCGGCTTGCGGGGATTCGAATGTCCGAGTGCCACCGCGGCGTCTGCAGCCAGTAGACCGTCGAGGCCGTGTCGACGAGCGTCGGCGTCCGCAGCAAGGTGCGCTTCCAGAGCCCGACATACTCGGGTGGCACTTTGGCGTTCATTTCGCCAGCAGCGCCTGGATGAAGCGCGTCTCCATCGTGTTCTCGCACGCCGGCGACTTGGCGATCTGTCCCTTGGTCTGGAGGATGTCGGCGATGGCGGCGCACGCCGTGTAGAACGATTCCGGCACGGGCGCTTTCGTGAACGCGGTGAGCATCTCCGGCAGTGACAGCGCGTAGATGGTCTGCTGCTGCTCCAGCACTTCCTGTTCGCTGATGCCCAGTGCCTTGCCGATGATCCTGGCGGCATCCTTCGGCTTCTTGCGGATCATGTCGAGCCCGTCCAGATAGCCGCGCATCACCGCCTTGATCA
>CAZEDA010000417.1:0-3672 GCA_964510915.1 uncultured Rhodocyclaceae bacterium
TTCCGTGGCTGCCGATGAAGGTTCCAGTACACCTCGGCGATGGCGTCCGGGTCGAGAATGCCGCCTTGGTCCTTGAGCGCATACCGGTCCGGAAAGCGCTCCTGAATGAACGGCGTGTCGATGGCGCCGTCGATCACCACGTGCGCGACGTGAATGCCCTTCGGCCCCAGCTCGCGCGCCATGCTCTGTGACAGCGCCCGCAAGCCGTGCTTCGCACCTGCGAATGCCGAGAACCCCGCGGCGCCGCGCAGGCTCGCCGTTGCACCAGTGAACAGGATGGTCCCCCGCTCCCGGGGCAGCATCACCTTCGCGGCCTCGCGCCCCACGAGAAAGCCGGCGAGGCATCCCATCTCCCACACTTTGCGATACACGCGTTCCGTGGTCTCGGTAATGCCGAAGCGCACGTTGCCGCCCACGTTGAACACCGCCACCTCGATAGGCCCGATGTCGCGCTCGATCTGCGCGACCAGCGCAACCACGGCTTCCTCGCTGCGGGCATCCGATCCGAAGCCATGCGCCTCCCCGCCATCGGCGCGAATGCGCGCCACCAGCGGTTCGAGCTTGTCTGCGGTGCGGCGGGTCACGCAGGCGATGTAGCCCTCCCGCGCGAAACGCCGCGCCACCGCGCCTCCCGTCGCGTCCCCCGCCCCGACCACGAGCACTACCGGCCTTCTGCTTTCGCTCACGATTCACCTCGGAAAGTTGCCGCGCAAGGACGCGGCTCGACTTGCACCATTTTGCATCCAGTACGGCCGTGTCAGCACCGACAGAGTGCGACTCACTGCGGCGGCCCGGCCCCTGTCATTGCGGAAACAATCACTTGAGACCGTGCACCTATCTGGCACATCCGGTGCGATGAGAGCGCACCGGCGCAAGGCAACGACGATCACGTGAATGCCACGCGCCGCACTCTCACGGAGATTCCCATGCTTGCTCGTTGCCTTCGCGGCATCACGCTGATGGTATGCGCTGCCGCCCTGTCGTTCGCGTCGACTGTCTCGTACGCCGAAACCAAGATCCGACTCGGTACGGTCGCGTGGATCGGCTACGCGCCGTTCTATGTCGCCGTCGCAAAGGGCTTCTTCGCGAAGCACGGCGTGAAGGTGGACCTGCAGGACTTCCCCGATCCCGCGCTCATGCCCACGGCCGTGAAGAGCGGCGGCATCCAGGGGGCCATGTACACGTACGACCTCGTGATCACAGCCGTGGCCAAGGGTCAGTCGCTCAAGGTCGTGATGCCCATCGACTACTCCAACGGCGCCGACGCGCTGGTGGCGGAGAAGTCGATCACTTCCGTGGCGCAGTTGAAGGGCAAGAAGGTGGCGTACCCGTTCTCCACCTGCGACAACCTGCTGGTGGTCTACGCGCTGGAGAAGGCGGGCCTGAAGGAATCCGACATCCAGGGCATCGACTCCACGCCGGAGAACGTCGCGGCCGCCATGACCGCCGGCGCGGTCGCCGGTGCCACATACGAGCCCAACATCACGCAGATCCTGAAGCTCGGCGGCGGCAGCAAGTACAAGGTGCTGATGGATTCGAGTGCCGCGCCCGGCCTCATCACCGACGTGCTGTTCTTCGACGATGCCTTCCTCGCGAAGGATCCCAAGAGCGTGCAGGCGGTCATCCGCGGCTACCTGGACGGCATGGCGTTCCTGAAGGCCAAGCCCGACGAGGCCCGCAAGATCGTCGCGAAGGCGATGGGCGTCACGGCCGATGAAGTGAAGGCCCAGCAGAAGGGCGTCTACAACATTCCGGTGCCCGAGATGATGGGCTACTTCCAGAAGCGTGACGACTCCAAGAGCCTCTACAAGGTGGGCGCCGGCATCGGCGACATCCTGGCCAAGCGCGGTCAGATCGAATCCACGCCCAAGATCGAAGACACCTTCGACACCCGCTTCGTCGCCGAACTCGGCAAGACGAAGTAATCGGCTTCACGGAGATCCCGACGATGAGTTCAACGAACGCAGCCGGCACGACGACCGGCGTCACGCAGGAGTCCCTGGTCGCCCAGGGTGTGCAGTTCCTCATGGCTTCCTATGTGGACCTGCACGGCGTATCGAAATGCAAGATGGTCCCGGTCGATCACTTCGAGCAGATGATGTCCGGCTCGGAACTCTTCACGGGCGCGGCGCTGGACGGCGTCCCGCAGGACGTGAGCGAGGAGGAGGTCTCGGCCCATCCCGACGCAGCGTCCTGCAAGATCCTGCCGTGGCAGCCGGATGTGGCCTGGTTCGCCTCCGACCTGTGGTGTCGCGGCAAGCCCTTTGAAGCGGGCGCGCGAAACATTCTCAAGCGACAGCTCGCCCGCCTCGACAAGCTCGGCTACCGCATGAACTTCGGCATCGAGGCGGAGTTCTTCGTGCTGAAGGACACCCCCGACGGCGGCTTCGAGCCGCTGTCCGGACGCCCCCATCTCGAGAAGCCCGCCTACGACGTCGTCCGCCTGCTCGACAACAAGCCGTGGATCGGCGAGCTGGTGAACGCGATGAACAAGCTGGGCTGGGGCGTCTACTCGTTCGACCACGAGGACGGCATCGGCCAGTTCGAGATCGACTTCCGTTACTTCGATGCGCTCACGATGGCGGACAACTTCGTGTTCTTCCGGATGATGGCGCACGAGATCGCGCGCAAGCACGGGGGCTTCGCGACGTTCATGCCCAAGCCGTATGCAGATCGCGCGGGCAGCGGTGCGCACTTCAACATCTCGCTCGCGGATGCGCAGACGGGCCGCAACCTGTTCGAGGACAAGTCCGATCCGCGCGGCTGCAAGATCTCGAAGCTGGGCTACCAGTTCATCGCCGGCGTGCTGCAGCACCTTCCCGCCATCTGCGCCGTGGTGGCCCCGACCGTCAACAGCTACAAGCGGCTCATCAAGCAGGGCAGCATGTCCGGCTTCACCTGGGCGCCCGTGTTCTGCTGCTACGGCAACAACAACCGCACCAACACCATCCGCATTCCGCTCGCGGGCGGCCGCATGGAACTGCGCGCGGCCGACAGCGCGTGCAATCCATATCTTGGCGCGGCGATGGTGCTCGCCGCCGGGCTCGAAGGCATCGAAAAGGGACTCGACCCGGGCGACCCCAAGACCGACAACATGTATCGCAAGACGCCGGCGGAACTCGAGGCGCTGGGGGTGCGCACGCTGCCCCGCACCCTGGAGGAAGCCACGGCCGCTTTTGCGGAGGATCCTCTCGCGAAAACCGTGTTCGGTGCGGAGATGTTCGAGACGTGGATCGACTACAAGAACACCGAGTGGCTGCGCTACCTCAACCACGTGTCGGACTGGGAGAAGCAGCGCTACCTGAAGTTCTTCTGAGGGTTGCGAGCGGGAAGCTCCCGCCACCTCTGCGCGGAGCTTTCTTCAGGCAGGCGGGAACAGCAGCGCAGTAAACCGCTGGAGGTCGATGTTCCCGCCGCTCACGATGACACCCACGCGCTTGCCCGCCACCGGCACGATGCCGTGCATCACGGCTGCCGCGGCGAGGCAGCCCGTGGGCTCCACCACCGTCTTCATGCGCTCGGCGAAGAACCGCATGGTCTCCACGAGCTGAGCGTCGGACACCGTCACCACCTCGTCCACCAGGGCGCGCATGACCGCGAAGGTGTATTCGCCCGCATGCTGGGTCTGCGCGCCGTCGGCGATGGTCTGCGGCACGTCGATGTGGACGATGC
>CAZEDA010000418.1:0-3667 GCA_964510915.1 uncultured Rhodocyclaceae bacterium
GGCGCGGGCTCGCGCGATGGCGGCTTCGACGACGGCACGCTTGCGCTGGGTGTCGGCATCCGTGGCGCTCAGCGAGGCGAGCTTGTGCTCGGCCTTCGCAGCGAGCCGGGCTTCGCGGTCTGCACGTTCGCGCACGAGTCTCGCCTTGCGGGCCACGAAGCGATCGCGTGCACGCGTTGCCCTGCCTTGCCAGAGCTCAGGCGGCCTTGCCGGGAGATCGAAGCCCCGGTCGCGCAAGGCATCGACCGGCTGCATCGTGATGCAGTCCACGGGGCAGGGCGCGATGCACAGTTCGCACCCCGTGCACTCGTCGAGAAGGACGGTGTGCATGCGTTTCGCAGCGCCGACGATCGCATCGACAGGACACGCCTGGATGCACAGAGTGCAGCCGATGCAGAGGGACTCGTCGATGATCGCGACCGAGGGCGGCGCCTCCGTGCCGCACTCGGGATCGAGCGCCCTGGCGGGACGACCGAGCGCGGCTGCCAGACGCTCGATGCCGCGCTGCCCACCGGGCGGGCAGCGGTTGATGTCGGCCTCGTCGCGCGCGATGGCCTCGGCGTAGGGACGGCATCCGCTGAACCCGCACTGCGTGCACTGGGTCTGCGGAAGCAGCGCCTCGATCGCGTCGACGTCCATCCGTCGGAGGATCCTCAGGCCGGATGCGGCTGCCGCTGCTTCGCGCGCACGAGGCAGCGGTCGATCCATTGCGCGGTCACCTTCTCGAGCAGGCTGTTCTGGCGCAGGCGCGAATCGAGCGTGGACCAGTCCACGCGATCGAGCGACTGGTCCTGGTTGAAGCACGAGAACACCACCGTCTTTTCGCCGGTCTTCGGGTCCACGTGAGTCTGCAGGCACTGCGCGCAGATCTCCTTCATCATGCACTGCATGGGCGAGTTGATGGAGCCGATGGCCTGATGCTCCGGCTTGAGGAAAGACGCCAGCACGCCGTGACGCGCGGCAGCCACTGCGGACATCATGCGGTCCGAGCCGATCGCGATGAGACTGTCGGTGTCGCGCATGTCGATGGAGATGTCGCCCAGTTTCCCGGATGCATAGGACACCATGGCCTGCACGATGTTGCCCACGAACGTGCGGTCCTGCGTCCGGGTCGGCGTGAAGCCGGGGCCTTCGTCGCAGCACCACACCACCACGTCGGCCGCGGCCTCGATCTCGGCCACCTTGTAGCGGTCGATCATCTTCTTGTAGCCCGCGAAGTACAGGACCTTCGACCCCGCGGCCCGCAGCGCCTGGCCAATCGAGAACAGCACCGCGTTGCCGAGGCCGCCGCCCACGAGCACGGCTGTCGAGTTTGCGAGGATGTGCGTCGGCGCGCCGGTCGGTCCCATCAGCACCACGGGCTCGCCGGGCTGCAGGCTGGCGCAGAGGTCGGACGAGCCGCCCATCTCCAGCACGATGGTGGACACGAGACCCTTCGCCGGATCGACCCAGGCGCCCGTGAGTGCCAGGCCTTCCATGGCGAGACGGGTGCCGTCGACCAGCGGGGCGCGGGCTTCGTAGTTCTGCAGACGGTAGAACTGGCCGGGTTCGAAACGGCGTGCCGCCGCGGGCGCACGCACGACCACTTCGACGATGGTGGGCGTGAGTCGGACGACTTCGTGCACGGTGGCGCGCAGATCGGCGTCGAGCCGGCGGAAGAAGGCGTCATCGGTCAGCGCGGACGCCGGCGCCACCGATTCGAGGGCACGGCTGATCACCGGGTAGCCGCGGCGGGCGCTGCCCATGGCCTTCACGACGTTGCCGAAGAACGAAGGATGCAGGTCGCCGAAGAAGCTGATGGCGCGGCCGTCCGGTTCCTTCGCGAGCAGCACATGCGCCTGCGACGGCTTCGCGCTCCGCTCCGGCTTGACGGGCTGGCCGTTCTCGTCGATCGCCCGGAAGTACTTGCCGTCGAGCGCGAAGTGGGACGGGTCTTCGCGGGCGGCAACTGTATTGGGCTGCGTGCCCGCCGCCACGAGAATCGCGCGAGCCGGCAGCAGGTGTTCGGACTCGACGGGGTTGCCGTCGGCGTCCTGGGACTTCGCCTTCACGCGGAGGCCGCTGGCGTGGCCGAAGCGGTCCACCTCGACGGCGGCAGGCGACAGGCTCTCGGCGAACACGATGCCTTCCTCCAGCGCCTTTTCCACTTCCTCGTGGTTGAGGGTGTAGGCCGGACTGTCGATCAGGCGCCGCCGGTACGCGATCGTCACACCACCCCACGACTGGATGAGTTCCGCGAGCTTCGGCGCCCGTTGTTCCTTCGCCGCCGCAGCACGCTCGGCGCGGATGGCGCGGGCGTGCGTGATGAACTCCTCGGCGATGCCGGCTTCCTCTTCGCTCCAGCGGGCGCGCACCGCAGCCTCGCCGCGTTCTGCCACGAGCGTTTCGTAGCGGGCGAGAAACTTCTCGACCTGCAGCGGATAGTAGGCCGCGGATTCGGTGGCGGTGTCGATCGCCGTGAGCCCGCCGCCGATCACGACCACGGGCAGGCGCAGCTGCATGTTGGCGATCGAGTCATCCTTGGCCGCGCCGGTGAGCTGCAGCGCCATGAGGAAGTCCGACGCGGTGCGCACGCCGCGGGCGAGGCCGTTCGGCAGGTCGAGCACCGTGGGACGACCGGCGCCGGCGCACAGCGCGATGTGGTCGAAGCCCATCGCCAGCGCATCGTCGGTGGTGATCGTGCCGCCGAATCGCACGCCGCCGTAGAGGCCGAACTGGGCTCGCCGTTCGAGCAGCAGCCGGATCATGCCGAGGAAGTTCTTGTCCCACCGCACCGTGATGCCGTATTCCGCGACACCGCCGAAGCCGGCCATCGGCCGGCGATCCAGCGGCTCGCGCAGGCGATTCACGTCGTACACGGGTTCGAAGGGCACCCGCGATCCGTCAGGGGCGACACCGTTCAGCTCGGGCGGCAGCGGTTCGATCTTGAGGCCGTCGATCCCGGCAACGGCGTGGCCGTCGTTCATCAGGTGATGCGCGAGCGTGAAGCCAGCGGGTCCCATGCCCACCACCAGCACGCGCCGGCCGCTGGGCGCCTTCGGCAACGGGCGACGCAGATTGAGCGGGTTCCAGCGCGTGAGCAGCGAGTAGATCTCGAAGCCCCAGGGCAGTTCGAGGACGCTCTTCAGGACACGCGTCTCCGCCTGCGGAATGTCGACCGGGTCCTGCTTCTGGTAGATGCAGGACTTCATGCAGTCGTTGCAGATGCGGTGCCCGGTGCCGGCGGCCATCGGATTGTCGATGCAGATCATCGCCAGCGCGGCGAGCAGGAAGCCCTCGGAGGCGAGCTTCTGGAACTCCGAGATCTTTTCCTCGAGCGGACAGCCGGCGAGCGCCACGCCGAACACCGTCTTCTTGAAGCCGGTCTCGGGCGCCTTCTCGGCGATGCCGCGCGAGCAGGAGTCCTTGCCCTGTTCGTGACACCAGATGCAGTAGTTGGTCTGGTCGAGCGCCCCGGCGAGGTCGGTACCCGCGTCCGTGAGCGCGAAGCCTTCGCGACGGCGCAGATGGCCCAGGCGGTGACGCGTGATGCCGCCCGTGCTGTCCGAGATGAGCGGAACGAGATTCTGGTGGTCGAGCTTCTTCGGCGACTTGAACAGCAGACCGGCCGAATGGTGCTTGCGTCCTTCGGCGGAATGCGCGGCCCAGGCCGAGTAACGCATGGCCG
>CAZEDA010000419.1:0-3651 GCA_964510915.1 uncultured Rhodocyclaceae bacterium
CGTGAAGACCGCGGCGCGCACGCCGCTCGAATACTTCGTCGATCCGATTCTCGGCTTCCTCCGCCGCGCGGCGCGGGAGCCGTGAAGCGCACAGGACGGCGATCGGCACGAGAACCATAGTGCGAGGTGCCATCGGCACGCGTCGAATCGCGACGGCGCATCCGAAAGGCACCCGGAGCAGTCGGGGAGTTGCCGTACATCCGGCGTCCCGCTTGACGGCGCAACACCAGCGCCCGGACGGGACACCACCGGATGAGACCGCGTGCCCGTGACCGGACCGTTCGAGACCCGGCACGAATCCCACGCATCGACCAACGCAGCACCCATGCAAATCAAGGAGACTTACCATGGCTCTCATCACCGGAAACTTCCTGAACAACTTCCTCGGCGGCACGCCGGTCGCAGACCAGATCTTCGGCCTCGGCGGCAACGACACTCTGCTGGGCGGGGATGGTGACGACTACATGCGAGGAGACAACCTCGCGACCGGCGCTCCCGCGCCCTTCCCGAACGTGCCGGGCAATGACTGGATGGACGGCGGCAACGGCAACGACCGGATGTACGGCGATGCCGGCAACGACACCATGTTCGGCGGCAACGGCAACGATTACCTCGATGGCGGCATCGGCGTGGACAACATGAACGGCGGTGCCGGCGATGACGTCTACGTTGTGGACAACGCGCTTGACGTCACCACGGAACTCGCGGGCGGGGGAACCGATACGGTCGTGTCGTCGGTGAACCGTACGCTCGGCGCCAACCTCGAGAACCTCACGCTCACCGGCGCAGCCGCCACCGGTATCGGCAACGGTCTCAACAACGTGATGTACGGCAACACGCTCAACAACTACCTCAATGGTCTGGCCGGCAATGACACGCTGTTCGGGCTGGGCGGTAACGACCTGCTGGTCGGTGACAGCGGCAACGACTCCCTGTACGGCGGAGACGGCGATGACAACCTGAACGGCGGAACGGAAGCCGATCTGCTGGTGGGCGGCATGGGTCGTGACATTCAGACGGGAGGCACGGGCAATGACGTGTTCCGCTTCCTGTCTGTTGCCGAGAGCCCGGCCGGCGCGATGCGCGACATCATCACGGACTTCAACGGCCTGGGCTTCGCCGCCGGCGATCGCATCGATCTGTCCGCCATCGACGCCAACTTGCTCCTGCCCGGAGACCAGGCATTCGCAGCCGCGCAGATTTCCTACGTGGGCGGCATCCTCCGGGCCGATGTGCTGTTCGGCGCCGACCTGGAGATCCAGCTGGCCGGGGCGCCTGGCGTCGTGATCGGCGGGATCTTCAGTGACATCGTGATGTAAAGCGGTTACAGCAGGACCCGGTGAACCCACGCCCGCTCGGCAAGGGTTCGCCGGTGCCGTACCCATCTGCCGTCAACAGCCCCCGCAAGAACGCATCGCCGACGCCAGACGCTGTTTCGAAGAGCCCCGCCTTCAGTACGCCCACGAACTCGAGCAACGCGACGAAGAGAGCACCAAACGGTTCTGTGCGGCAGCCGGTTCTACGATCTCATTCGCGTATCGAGCGAGCCCGCTCGCATCTTCTGCCTCGGCGGCACTGACCACCCGTTCAGTTTCGCTCGAGCTGGCCGCCTGTCATGCGATGGAGGCAACCACCGCATCCTCAGCGAGCTTTGCGAGACCTTCTCAACGGCAGCCCAGGCCGCGTCATCATCATTTGGGGAAGGCCCCCGGGCGAAGCCCGGGCTACACGTCAGTCCGTCACCCGAAATCCCTCCGGGGCCGCCGCCTGAGCCCGGGCAACAGATCTGGCCGTAGCCCGGACTCTGTCCGGGGACGTTGCCGCAATGGCGACGTCACGACCACCTGCGTTTCAGCGCGCGGAATCCGAACCACATGATGGCAACGCCGATCAGCAGGCTCGGCACGGACACGATCAGGATCACCTCAGTCCACCCGGCCGATTCGCCGAGGAGCGCGCCTATGACGTACACCCCACCGCACAGACTCATGCCGAGCCCGACGAGTCCTGCCGCCAGCAGGATGAGCGAGATCACGTAGTGCCAGAGGCCACCTCGACGTGGTCTGGGGTTCGCAGGCTCGCCTTTCTGTTCTGAATTGTCTGCGTCCAAGATACCTTCCCTGCCAACTCGTCAGTCGATGACCGCGATTCGGTCAATTGCGCAGCGAGGCA
This sequence comes from uncultured Rhodocyclaceae bacterium, assembly GCA_964510915.1. Lineage (GTDB taxonomy): Bacteria > Pseudomonadota > Gammaproteobacteria > Burkholderiales. The sequence goes on from CAZEDA010000419.1 coordinate 2,173, forward strand.
CGTCACTGCCGTCCTTGCAGCCGCCGCCCGAAGGCGCGCAGCGAACGACCGGCGCGGGCGTCACTCAGGGCTCGACATCCTCCACCGGCGGCGTCGACCGATGGCGCCGCCCCACTGCGCGAAAGCAGGCCCACGCCACGAGACCGCCGATCAGCAGGCTCGGCAAGGCGATCGACAGCATGAACGCCATCCCTCCGTCGCCGGTCAGTGCCGAGAGCGTGAATACTCCCCCGCACAGGCTGACCAGCAGTCCGGCGATGCCGATCAGCACGAGCAGACCGGAGACGATCATCTTGCCTGCACTGTCGCGCGGCGGTTCGGGTGGCTGGCTCACGGGGTCGCTCCTTCGGGAGTCGGATTGTCGGTATCGTCGGGTACGGCAGACGCGGGCGCATCGTACATCCGCAGGAACTCCTCGCGGCGGCGCTCCAGCACGTCGCGGGTGCCATCGCGGTACAGCAGGTTGAAGGTCTCGAACGGGATCAGCCGCCCGTCCGGCTGCACCATGTGCACGCAGGAGCGCTTGACCGCGCGCACGTCGAAGCTGTGCGCGTCGATGAACTGCATGATCAGCACCCGGAAGACGTCCGCATACCCAAGGTTCGCCGGCGCCTCGACGTCGGGCAGACAGCACAGCAACGCGGACAGCCCCTTCGCCTGGCCTTCCGGCCCCCGGCTCGTGGAGAACAGCGCAACGATCTTTTCCTTGAGTTCTCCGTCGCGCTCGAAGGCGATCGTGCTGCGCTTGCCCGAGAGCAGCACCTCCGGGGGCAGATAGCCCGTCAGCGGCACGAGTCCTTCGGGCCGCTTGATCGCGTAGGCCATCGCGAGCGCGTCGGGATTGCACGGCACCGGGATGATGTCCTCCGGACGGAACAGTGCAGTCTGCTCGAGGATGCGGGTGCGCACCTCGGTGAGCGTGAGGCGCTGCGTCGCGGCGTCGTAGTCCTCCGTGCGACCCGCCTGCTGCACCGGCTGAATCGTCACGCCGCGCACGCATGGCTGCTTCGCGGCAAACTCGATGAGCGTACCGAGTTCGTCCTCGTTCACGCCGCGTGCCACGGTGACCACCAGCGTCGTCGACAGGCCCACCCGATTCAGGTTTTCCAGCGCGCGCTCACGCACCAGCGTGAGGTCCGCGCCGCGCAGCCGCCGGAGCGCCTGGGGCTTCAGCGAATCGAACTGCAGGTAGATCTCGAAAGCCGGCGCGTAGGCTGCGAGACGCTCGGCGAAACCGGGTTCGTTGGCGATCCGGATGCCGTTCGTGTTGACCATCAGATGGCGGATGGGCCGACGGCGCGCGGCATCGAGGATCTCGAAGAACTGCGGGTGCAGCGTGGGCTCGCCGCCGGAGATCTGCACCACGTCGGGCTCGCCCTCTGCCGCCACGACGGCGTCCAGCATGGACTCCACGGTCGGCAGATCGCGAAACTCCGGCCGATGCGGACCTGATCCCGCATAGCACACCGGGCAGCGCAG
>CAZEDA010000420.1:0-3646 GCA_964510915.1 uncultured Rhodocyclaceae bacterium
GTGATGCAGACCTGCTCGGGAATGTCGTGCGCCTCTTCCTTCAGCGAGTGGCGGTACTGCACGCGATCGATGAAGGGCACGATGATGTTGAGGCCCGGTTCCAGCACCTTGTGGAAACGGCCCAGCCGCTCGACGACCCACGCCGACTGCTGCGGCACGACCCGCACACCTTCGATGATGAACACGATCACGGCGCCGAGAATGAAGATCGGAATCGCGAACGACTGCGTCGGCGGAAAGAAGAACGCGCCCACCGTGAGTATCACGACCGCCATCAGCTTCGGAAACATGCAGGACCTCTCGAAAGAAGGAAGATGGAGACGAGCGGAATCAACCGCGACCCGACGACACCCGCAGGCGACTGCCTTCCATCGCCGTGATGTAAAGGACGGCACCGGCGACAGGCGCGGCAGCCCCTTCGACCAGGGCCTCCCAGGTGGCGCCGCGGTACTGCACCCGAGCGAGGCGGTCGGCTTCGCTCACCCAGGCCTCGAACGTGGCCGTCTGGCCTACGTCCATGGGCTGCGTGCCGCCCTGCCCCTGCAGCGTCTTGCGACGGGCCTTGACCACGGCCACGCCGACCACAGCCGCGACCGAAACGACCATGGCCTGCACCCAGAAGGGGGCGCCGAAAAAGCCCACGACGGCCCCGGCGATGGCCGCGATGCCGAGGATGAGGAGATAGAAGGTGCCGGTCATCAGTTCGACGATGACCAGCGCACTGCCCAGCACAAACCAGACGAGGTAGGCACTCATGGCAACACGATTCTCCTTCGCTACGCGACGGGCGCTCTGTCCGCGGCACGCGGGCCCGGCAGCCGACCGGTCCCGGAATCACGGATTCCGGCGGCATGGCGCCGCCCGGAACCCGTGCACTGTATCAGCACTGCGGACAGGGTCACTATCGTCCGCAAGAACTACTGTCCCGGCTTCGGCGCCCTCGGGGTCGCAGGCATCCGACGTTTATCGGCGACCGCACAGCAGCGCTTGAGGAGGCTCCGGTCAGGTGGTGCGGTTCCGCCGGAGCCCCACCGCTTGCGCAGCGCACAACGAAAACCTCGCCCGCGACGGGCGAACGTTGTTACATTTTCGGAACTGGCCGTTCGCGCCAGTCACCCTGTCCTGACGTCCGGCCCCGTGCCGCAACAGCACACGCGAAAACATCGCGGGAGGAGCAAGCCATGAAGCTTTATGTGGATCCGATCACCGTCAACTGCCGCAAGGTCCTTGCGGGCTTCCACCTGATGGGGACGCAGTACGAGCCCGTCCAGCTCGGATACTTTGCCGGCGACATGAAGAAGCCGGAGTACCTCGCCATCAACCCGAACGGTTCGCTGCCGGCGCTGGTCGACGGCGACCTCAAGCTGTGGGAATCGAACGCGATTCTCCAGTACGCCGCGGACAAGGGCGGCCGTTCGGACCTCTACCCGGCCGACCTCAAGGTCCGCGCCGACATCAACCGCTGGCTCCTGTGGGAAGCCAACCAGTGGTTCCCCGCGTGCTACGTGTATCTCGTCGAGAATCTCGTGAAGCCCGTGATGCAGCAGCAGACCGATCAGGCCGCGCTCGCCGCGAACGAACCGCGCTTCCACCTGCTGGCCGGCATTCTCGACGACCGGCTCGCCACCAGCCCCTGGGTGGCCGGGCAGAACGTCACCATCGCCGACATCGCGGTGGCCTCGCCCATGCACCTGCATCCGTATCAGAAGCTCCCGCTCGAGAACTACCCGAACATCCGCACCTGGATCGCCAAGGTGGAAGCCCTGCCCTGCTGGGTCGCCACCGATCCCCGGCCCGCGCTCGGCCTGAGCTGAGTCCCGCGTGATTGCCTGCGCTCCGGTGTCCTCACGGACCCGGCGCGCGGGTAGACTCGCGGCTTTTTCGCTGGAGGCAATTTCATGCATCACAAGCGGCTCGCGGGCGCCGTCGCGCTCGCCCTGTTCCTCGGTATGGGTTCGGCCTGGGCGGCCAAGTCCGATTCCTGCGCCCACTGCCACGGTACCGACGGCAACTCCAGCTCGGGCCAGTACCCCAACCTCGCGGGGCAGAGCAAGGACTACCTCATCGCGCAGATCAAGGCCTTCAAGGAAGGCAAGCGCGTGAACAACATGATGTCCCCGTCGGTACGTGTGCTGACGGATCAGGACATCAACGATCTGGCCGAATACTTCTCTTCGCAGACGATGAATCGCGGGAGCTTCAAGCCCGACCCTGCGCTTGCGGCGGAAGGCAAGAAGATCGCCGAGGCCGCGCAGTGCGTCGCGTGCCATCAGGCGGGCTTCAAGGGTCTCGGCGAGTTTCCCCGGCTCGCGCGGCAGAAGACGCCATACCTCATCAAGCAGCTGAAGGACTACCGGGACGGCACCCGCGCCAATGAAGTGATGGGCCCCACCGCGAAGGACCTCACCGACGCGCAGATCGAGGCGCTCGGGCACTACCTCGGCGGTCTGTAGGGCAGGACCGCGTCTCCAGCGCGGACGCAACGGAAGGCTTCTCTCGGGCATCGTTCCTGCATGGGCACCCGTCATGTCGTGAGCGCGCGACCTCCCGGTCACGCGCCCGCGTCTGACGACACGAGTGGACTGCGGTCCACGGGCGGCCCGCCTTCCGACAAGCGGTAGCTGGGATGCCGCGCAGGGCACGCGGCGTCGAGACCTTTCATGCAATCCCCCATTCCGGGCATACGGTATACCCCGGTACGTTTCGGGCTCGCCATGGTGCGGGACCGCCGATCGCGCTCGGGCCGGCTTGCCGCCCTGTCAATCGCTCCGACACTTGGCGTCCTGACGGCCCACCTCGCGGGCGAGTTCGATACCTTGACCGCGGGCGAGCCTCTCTTCTGGACAGGCCAGGTGTATGCGGCGCTGTGCGGCTGGGTCCTGTGGTGGTTCGTGCATGGCATCAACCGGTGGCTGAACTGGTATCAGCGCTGGATCGATCGTCCCTTCGGGCGGACCCTCCTGCCGGCCGCGTGCAACGTGGCCCTGGCCGTAGGCGGGACCTTCGTGCTGCATCTCGGCTGGCGCGTGATGTCCGACCAGCGCCACCTCGACCACTTCCCGGGCATCTTTCTCGTCGCAGCCGCAGCCACCGCGATTTCCAATCTCGGGTACCGCATCTCGTTCGTGCACGCGCTCCGCGTGCGCGCCGTGCGGCGTATCGCGATGCTGGAGCGCGCGGCGGAACGGGCGCAGATGGCCGCGCTCAAGGCACAGCTCGATCCGCACTTTCTCGCGAACTCGCTCAACGTCTTCTGCCATCTCGTGGCCTCGCATCCGGACGCGGCCACACGGTTTGCGGACAACCTTTCCTGGATCTACCGGTACGTGCTGGAAAACGGCCAGAAGGATCTCGTCCGCCTGGATGCCGAACTGGAATTCGTGGATCGCTACGTGGAACTGCTCCGGCTGCGATTCGGCGACGGGATCGTGCTCCGCGTGGAGCGCGAGAACGTGTCCGGTTCGGTACGCTGGCTGCCGCCGCTCGCGATGCAGACGCTGCTCGAGAACGCGGTGAAGCACAACGCCTTCTCCGCCGATGAACCGCTGGTGCTGGCGCTCACCGTTCGGGATGACACGGTCGAGGCGGTCAATCCCGTGCGCAGCCGCGGCGAGGAAAGCCGGGGCGGGGGCCTCGGCCTCACCAA
>CAZEDA010000421.1:0-3637 GCA_964510915.1 uncultured Rhodocyclaceae bacterium
GGTGCATGCCCAGCGCGCGCTTGCCGCACACGGCGATCGCGTGGTCACGCAGGCAGTGCCCCTCCTCCAGCAGGACGAGCCGGCCGAGATCGATCCCGCGCACCGGCACCTCGTTCTCCAGCGTGACGGGATCGTCTTCGCGGGCCACGAGCCAGAATTCGTCGCGGAACAGTTCGCGCACCGTGAGTTCGGCGGTGTCCCACGGCAGCGCCATCAGGGCGGCATCCAGCGCGCCGGCCCGCAGGCGCTCCACGATGCGTTCGGTCTGGTCTTCGCGCAGATACAACTGCAGATCGGGATACGCCTTGCGCAATGCGGGCAGAACCACCGGGAGTAGGAACGGCGCGATGGTGGGAATCACGCCGAGCGTGAACGGACCGCTGAGCGGCGCGGTGGATCGCCGGGCGAGTTCGACGAGGTCCTGCGCCCGGGCAAGCAGTTCGCGGGCGCGCAGCGTGACTTCCTCGCCGATCGGCGTGAGCCGCACGCTCCGGCTGTCGCGCTCGAAGAGCTGCACCTCCAGCGTCGTTTCCAGTTCCTTGATGCCGGCGGACAGCGTGGACTGCGTGACGAACAGACTCTCCGCGGCCTGGCGGAACGACAGCTTCTCGGACAGCACCACCAGATAACGCAGCTGCCGCAGCGACGGCAGCGCCGAGATGGCCGCCATCAGGCCTTGCCGCGCGCGGCCAGCACGCGCTCGCGAATCTCCGACACGGCATTCGCGTGGGCGTCGAAGCCCTCGTAGGTGGCGAGGACGCGCGCGTGCTTCGCGAGTTCGGGATAGCCGGCGCGGGTCACGTAGCCGATGCCCGTGCGCTTCATGTAGTCGAAGGTCGACAGCGGCGAGAAGGTCCGCGCCCAGCCGCTGGTGGGCAGCACCGCGTTCGGACCGAGGACGAAATTGCCGAGCGTGATGGGCGTGTGGGCGCCCAGCAGGATCTCGCCGGCGTGCTGGATGTGGCCCAGCCACTGGAACGGCTCGTCGCCGTGGATGATCAGGTGCTCCGGCGCGTAGTCGTTCACGAAGGCACACGCCGACTCCATGTCGGGGGTCAGCACGATGCCGCCCCGCCGGCCGCACAGCACGGCCGACGAGAACTCCACGCGCTGGGGCCCCATCTCCTTCCAGTAATCGGGGATCGCGGCGCGCGCGGCCTCCGCGACTTCGCGGCTGGAGGTCACCAGGTACGCGGAGGAATCGGGACCGTGTTCCGCTTCGATCATCAGGTCGAGGGCGGCAAGGCGCCCGTCGGCGCTCGGGTCCGCGAGAACGATGGACTCGCTCGGGCCGGCCGGAATGCCGGTGTCGAATACGCCGGCAAGCAGCCGCTTGGCCGCCACCACCCAGGGGCTGCCGGGCCCCACGATCTTCGCGCAGCGCGCGACGGACTCCGTGCCGTAGGCCACGGCCGCAACGGCCACGGCGCCTCCGACCCGATACACCGTGCTCACCCCGGAAATCTTTGCGGCGACCAGCGTGGCGGCATCGAAGTCGCCACCGGGCCCGGGCGGCGTCACCACGCAGATCTGCGGGACGCCGGCCACCACAGCCGGGACAGTCGTCATCATGACCACCGACGGAAACGCGCCCTTGCCCCGCGGCACGTAGCACGCGACCGACGGGATCGGCAGCCAGCGATCGCCGGCGAACGCGCCCGGACGGATCTCCTTCAGCCACATGGACTCGGGCTTCTGCTCCTCGTGAAAGCGCCGGATGTTCTCCACGCCGTACTCGATGGCGGCGATGACGTCCCGGTCCACCTGGGCGAAGGCGCGATCGAAGTCGGCCGGCGTGGCGGCGAGCGGCTTGCCGGCAAGGTCGACCCGGTCGATGTCGCGGGCGAACCGCACGATGGCGTCATCGCCTTCTTTCCGGACCGCTTCGACGATCGGGGCGACCTTGTCGAGAAACGGTGTCAGGTCGGATTCGGCACGTGAGAGCAGGCGCGAGCGGTCCTCGGCGGACAGCGAAGCGAGTTCGTGGAAGGAAGGCTGGGAAGCAGGGGCGGAACTCATGGGGAGGCAGGATGAGGCAAAGCACGTAGTGTAATCGCGCAGGGCCGGGAAAAGCGCCGCACCACGACTGTGCTGCTCGCGCCATCGGAGTGCGCCGCGCGCCCGGATTCGGACCACCACCCCGGCGTCTGCGCCTGATCGCGGGGCGCAGCGCCTGGGACAACGTCATGGCGCCAGGGAAGGTGCCGATGTCCTGCGTACCCCGGTACGTGATGCGGCACTTCCCCGGGTGGCCCGGCGATTGCGAAGGCAGGACATTCATTGCGTCGGAAAGACGCGGGCTTTCCCATGGAGGAGTCGATGAGCTTTGTCCTGTCTCGCCCCCGCAGGCGCTGGGCGGCGTGCCTTCTGGCCGTGACCGTCGCGTTCGCCGCCCCCGCGGCGCAGGCCCAGACCCTCAAGATCGGCGCCCCGCTGGCCCTCACCGGCGGTCTCGCCGACGAAGGCCGCAAGCAGCAGGTCGCGTACGACATGTGGCTCAAGCGCGTGAACGCCGCTGGCGGCATCAGTGTGGGCGGGAAGAAGGTGAAGGTCGAACTCATCACCTACGACTACCAGACCAACGAGCAGCGGGCGAGCCAGATTGCCGAGAAGCTCATCACCCAGGACAAGGTGGACGTCCTCACCGCCCCCTTCGGCTCCGGGCACACCAAGGTGGTGGCGGGCGTGGCCGAGCGCTACGGCGTGCCGGTGGTGGCGTCGGTCGCCTCGTCGGAGTCCGTGTTCAACCAGGGCTACAAGTTCCTGTTCGGCACCCTGGCGCCGAACGGCGGGCTCACCGACGCGCTGGTCAAGGTCGTCACGAAGCAGATGCCGGCAGCCAGGAAGATCGCCATCCTCGGCCGGGAGGACGTGTTCCCGAAGTCGATGGCGGCCAGCATGGCAGACGCCGCCAAGCGCGGCGGCATCGAGGTCGTGTACAACGAGCTCTATCCCGTCTCGACCATGGACTTCTCCTCGCCGCTGTCGAAGATCCGCTCGGTGAAGCCGGACTGGATCTTCGTGTCGGGCTACACGAAGGATCTCGTCCTCGCACGGAAGCAGATGGCGGACCTCGGCGTCACCGCGCCGGTCATCACCATGATCACCGGTCCGGCCTATCGCGAGTTCGCCGAGGCGCTCGGGCCGCTGGCCGAGAACGTCACCAGCGCCACGTGGTGGGCGCCTGCGGTGTCGTTCAAGTCGGACGACGTGTTCGGTTCCACCCAGGCCTTCGTGGATGACTTCCGCGCCCGCGGCGAGAAAGGCGAACCCGACTACGTGCACGCCTCCGCAGCCGCCGCGCTGATCGCGGTGCAGAAGGCCGTTGAGAACGCCGGCACGCTCGACAAGACGAAGCTTCGCGATGCGCTCGCCGCGCTGGAGCTGAAGACCTTCTACGGCCCCATCGACTTCACCGGCAACGGCATGAATGCCGCGCGCGAGCTTCCCATCATCCAGGTCCAGGGCGGGCGCGCCGTGGTGCTCGCACCGGAACCACTGCGCCAGAGCACGCTGCGCGCTGTGAAATAGCTGGCAGCCATGGACGTCGCGCTGCTGGTGCAGGTGGTGCTGAACGGGCTCATGCTCGGCGCGCTCTACGCCTGCATCGCGGTCGGCTTCTCGCTCGTCTGGGGCG
>CAZEDA010000422.1:0-3631 GCA_964510915.1 uncultured Rhodocyclaceae bacterium
CGCCCCCGCGTAACATGCGGCCCATGAAATACGAGAATCTCATCGGGCTTCGCTACACGCGGGCCCGCCGCTCAAGCCAGTTCGTCGTCTTCCTTTCGATCGTCTCGATGGCAGGCGTCGCCCTGGCGGTCGCGGCGCTCATCGTCGTGCTCTCCGTGGTGAACGGCTTCGAGCACGAGTTCCGGCGGGGCATCCTGGGTGCGACCCCGCACGTCCAGGCCACCGGCTATGACGGCACGATCACCGACTGGAAAGCCATCGCGGCCCACGCGAACCTGCTGCCGGGCGTGAAAGCCGTCGCCCCCTATGTGTCCGGTCAGGGACTCATCTCGATGGGAGCCAAGGTTCAGGGAGTCGTGCTGCGGGGTATCGACCCGGTGCTGGAATCCCGCGCCTCGGACCTCGCCCGGCAGATCCGGGACGGGAAGCTCGAGGACCTGAAGGCCGGGTCCATGGGCCTGGTCCTCGGCTCGGAACTCGCCCGCAACCTTGGCGTGAAGGTGGGCGACCGTGTCGCCCTGGTGATCCCCGATGCGAACAGCACCTCCGAGCAGGCCATGCCGCGAATGAAGCCGGCGCGGGTGGTCGCCACCTTCAGCGTGGGCATGTACGACTTCGACAACGGACTCGCGCTCGTGCACATCGACGACATGCGCTCGATCTTCCGCCTGGGCGACCGCGTGTCGGGTGTGCGCATCCAGCTCGAGAACCCGATGATGGCGCCGATGGTCGCCGAGTCGCTGGCCGAGCGGCAGCTCGACCTGTTCATCACCGACTGGACGCGGGGCAATGCGAACCTGTTCCACGCGGTCAGGACATCCAAGCGAATGGTGGTACTGGTGGTGTCGCTGCTGATCGTCGTGGCGGCATTCAACATCGTCACTTCGCTGGTGATGGCCGTGACGGACAAGCGCTCGGACATCGCCATCCTGCGCACGCTGGGCGCCACGCCTGGGGCGATCATGCGCATCTTCGCGGTGCAGGGGGTCACCATCGGTGTGGTGGGCACGGCCATCGGGACAGTGCTGGGGATCCTCATCGCCCTGCAGGTGCCGACGATCGTGCAGTGGGCCGAGCGCACCTTCGGCTTCAAGGCCATCGACGCCGAGATCTACCGCATCGCCGAACTGCCCTCCCAGCTGCAGTGGGGCGACGTGATGGTCACAGCGGGCGTTGCGCTCGTCGTATCAGCCCTGGCCACGCTCTACCCCAGCCTCCGCGCCGCGCGAGTCAAGCCGGCTGCAGCCCTGCGCCACGACTGACCGCGCCGCGGGGATACCCGCTCGTCATGGGGCGTATCATCGGTCCTCGTTCACGCCCCCGGGATTGCCATGCTCGACGTTCTCAGATTCGCCCGCCGGCTGGTCCCGGCCCTGGCTCTCGTGCTCGCCGCGTGCGGCACGAATCCCGTCACCGGCAAGAAGGAGCTGCAGCTGGTCGGTGAGGCCGAGGAGATCGCAATCGGCCAGCAGAGCTACGAGCCCGCGCGTCAGGCACAGGGCGGCGACTACGTGATCGACCCCGGCCTCACCGACTATGTGCGCGAAGTCGGCAACCGGCTGGCGACCGTGTCGGATCGCAAGCTGCCCTACGAGTTCGTGGTCCTGAACGACGGCGTCCCGAATGCCTGGGCCATGCCGGGGGGCAAGATCGCCGTGAACCGGGGACTCCTCTACGAACTCAAGTCCGAATCGGAACTCGCTGCCGTCCTGGGACACGAAATCGTCCACGCCGCCGCCAGGCACGGTGCCAAGAGCATGGAGCGGGGCTACCTCCTCCAGGGCGCCGTGATGGCGGTGGGACTGGGCTCGCAGAATCAGAAGTACTCGCAGCTCTATGTGCAGGGCGCGCAGATCGCCGCCCAGCTTATCTCCACGCGCTACGGACGGGAGGCCGAGCTGGAGTCCGACCTTTACGGCACCCGCTACATGAAACGCGCCGGCTACGATCCGCGCGCCTCCATCGCGCTGCAGGAGACGTTCGTCCGGTTGAGCAAGGGTCGCCAGCAGAACTTCCTCGACGGACTGTTCGCCAGCCATCCGCCTTCGGAAGAACGGGTGGCCGCCAACCGGAAGACCGCCGCAGAACTCGGGGATGGCGGCGAGACCGGCGAGCAGCGCTACAGGCAGAAGACGGCGGACCTGTTCCGGCGGAAGCCCGCCTACGACGCCCATGCCGAAGGCGTGCGCGCCCTGGCGAAGGGTGACTACCCCGCTGCCGCCACCTCCGCCAATCGCGCGATTGCACTGGAGCCGCAGGAGGCACGCTTTTACGAACTGCTGGGCGACATCGAACTGGGCCAGAAGCGCCTGGACACCGCGCTCGCGCACTACGCACAAGCCATCCGGCTCCAGGAGAACTACTTCAAGCCGCACGTGCAGTCCGGCATCGCCCTGTTCAGCGCGGGCCGGCGCGGCGAGGCGGAGCCCTACCTTCGCCGCAGCCTGCAACTGCTGCCGACGGCGCCCGCCCATTACTTCCTGGGCATGCTTTCGGAGGAACGCGGCAAGGTCGACGAAGCGCTAGAGCACTACCAGGTGGCGGCCGGGGCGGGGTCGGACCTCGGCAGGCAGGCTTCTGCCCGGTTCGTGCGCCTCGACCTTCCGCGCAACCCCGCCCGCTATCTGCAGGCCGATGTGCAGGCGGCGACCGACGGCACGCTCTATGCGATCCTCCAGAACGCCGCCCCCGTGCCGCTCGTGGATGTCAGCCTTCGGGTGGTGAGGACGGACGGACAGCGCATCGTGGAGCAGACCCCCACGTTCACCCTGCCCGAACCTCTGCAGCCCGGAAAAGTCGCGCAGATTCCCATGGTGCGATCGAACATGCGCAGCCCCGGGGATATCCAGTTCTATCGCGTGGTGGTGGAATCGGTCCGCGCCATGCCTCAGCAATAGCGGGCCGCAGCGTTCCGGTCCCCCGGCGCGGGGGCGACGGCAGGGGCGATGCCTGCTAACCTTTCCGCTTTCGCCACTTTCCGATTCCGACTGCCATGGCCCAAGGTCCTGACGACTCCATGGATGCCGAGATGGACGCATCCGACCTGTATCGCGAAGAGATGATCACCGACCGCCGCGTCGGCACGATTCGCGTCCTTCAACCCATCACGGCGGACGGACAGCCCGATCCCTCGCGCGAGGCCCAGTACATCGGGGAAGCGCAGATCATGACTTCCGTCGGCGCCCTGCCCCTCAGCTTCGAACTGCCCTCCGGCTCGTTGTCCGCGGCCGTCGCCGGCTATGGGGCAGCCGCCAAGGTGGCGCTGGAACGCGCCATGCGCGAGCTGCAGGAGATGCGGCGTCAGGCGGCGTCCTCGATCGTTCTCCCGCCCGGCGGCGCCGGGGGTGGCGGTGGTGGCTTCGGCGGAGGCGGCGGTTTTGGCGGAGGTGGAGGCTTCGGCGGCGGAGGTCGCGGCGGCATTCAGTTGCCCTGACCGGCGTTTCGTTGTGAGGCCGGACCAGCCACCGGCGACTCGCCCGTCGGCCCCGGTCAGATGTCCAGCAGCCACGTCAGGATCTGCTTGGCGATGAAGCCCAGCATCCCGAACGCCAGCACGAAGAACAGCACGAACGTCCCGAGCCGGCCCGCCTTCGACTCACGCGCCAGATTCCAGATGATGAACAGCATGAAG
>CAZEDA010000423.1:0-3630 GCA_964510915.1 uncultured Rhodocyclaceae bacterium
CTTCACGCTCGACAAGGAGAAGGCTCTGACCATGCGCGCGGCCTACGATTTCTAGACCGAGCCATCGGAGACAGCCCGTGTTCGAGGACGCGGGCTGTCTGTCCGTCCGGGTCCCGTGCCCGGGTTTGTCACCGAACCCCGCGATTTTTCGAGGCTTTCTGCCGCAAGAGCAGGGCCGTTTGTTACAATCCGCCGCGTTTTTTGCGGTGCACCGTAACCCATGGCCTTGCTCGAAATCCGGAACGTGACCCGCCGATTCGGCGACTTCGTCGCTGTCGACGGCGTCAGCCTGTCCATCGGGGCAGGGGAATTCTTCACGCTCCTCGGCCCCTCGGGCTGCGGCAAGACGACCCTTCTGCGCATGATCGCCGGGTTCGACGCCCCGGACGGCGGCGCAATCCTGCTCGACGGGCAGGACATGACCGGCGTGCCACCCGAGGCGCGCAACATCCACACGGTGTTTCAGAGCTACGCGCTGTTCCCGCACATGACCGTGGCGGACAACATCGCGTTTCCCCTTCGCATGGCCAAGTGCCCGCCCGGCGAGATCCCCGCCCGTGTGGAGGAAGCCCTGGAGGATGTCTCGCTGCCCGGCCTGGGCAAGCGCTTTCCCAACGAGCTATCCGGCGGACAGCGCCAGCGTGTGGCCGTGGCCCGCGCGCTCATCAACCGGCCGAAGCTGCTGCTCCTCGACGAGCCCCTTGCCGCACTGGATGCCAAGCTGCGCGAGCGCATGCAGCTGGAGCTCATCACCCTGCAGAAGGAAATCGGCATCACCTTCGTGTACGTGACGCACGATCAGGAGGAGGCCCTGGCGCTCTCCCACCGCATCGCCGTCATGAACAAGGGCAAGGTGGAGCAGCTCGACGAGCCCGCGAAGATCTACGGCTTTCCCAAGAACCGCTTCGTCGCGGATTTCATCGGTGAGTGCAACCTGTTCGACTGTTCGGTGGCCGGCCACGATGCTGCCGGGCTCGACCTCGCCATCGACGGGCTCGGCAAGGTGCGCTGCGCCGGCGCCGAGAACGTGACCCAGGGTGCCAGGGGCACGCTGGCGCTTCGCCCCGAGAAGGTGGCCATCGGCCGCGAGCTGAACGCTGCCGACTGCGTAAACCGCTTCCACGGCAAGGTGTTCGACTACCTGTATACCGGCGACGTCACGCTCTACATCGTCGAGGTCGAGGGCGGCCAGCGGGTGGAGGTGATGCTGCCCAACAATGCCGTGGGCCGCTCCTCGAAGTTCTTCGAGCCGGGCGACGCCGTGCAGATCGGCTGGCGTGACGACGCCGGCCACTACCTCCATGACTGATCGCAACGGGCCCGTCGGCGCCGGAGACACCCCGGGATGAACGCACGCGCCCAGAAGTGGCTGGTGAGCGGTCCCCCGCTCGTCTACCTGCTGTTCTTCTTCGCGATCCCGACGCTCATCATGGTGGTGGCGTCGTTCCGCTTCCCGGGCGACTACGATCCTCTCGCGCCGATCTTCGGCACCGGTGACCCCGACGAGGTCGCGGGCCTCACGCTGGAGAGCTACCAGCGCTTCTTCGCCGACCCGATCTATCTCGAGCTGTTCCTCAAGTCCTTCCTGTACGCGACGGCCACGACCGTGCTGTGCCTGCTGCTCGCCTATCCGCTGGCGCTGATGATCGCGCGCAGTGCCAAGCGCTACCGCGATATCCTGGTGCTGCTGGTGATCCTGCCGTTCTGGAGCAACTTCCTCATCCGCGTGTACGCCTGGATGATCATCCTCGGCGAGCAGTCGGTGTTCGCGAAAGGCTTCAACGGGTTCCTTGGCCTGTTCGGGCTCGACCCCATGCCGCTGCTCTTCACGCCGCTCGCGGTGCTGATCGGTCTGGTCTACGTGCACCTGCCGTTCATGGTGCTGCCGCTGTATGCCAACCTGGAGAAGCACGACCCCGCCCTGCTGGATGCCGCTCAGGACCTTGGCGCGCCGGCGTGGCAGCGCTTCTGGCGGATCACCTTCCCGCTCTCTCTGCCGGGCGTCTACGCGGGCGCGGCACTGGTGTTCATTCCGGCGCTGGGCATCTTCGCCATCCCGGATCTGCTCGGCGGTACCGACGGCATCCTCATCGGCAACCTCATCAAGCAGCAGTTCCTGGAAGCGCGCGACTGGCCGTTCGGGGGCGTGCTCTCGATGGTCCTGACGGCCGCCGCAATCGGTTTCGCCGGCATTGCCGCGTGGTTTGCGCGGCGCCAGAGGGTCTGAGATGGCGCGCCGCTCCTGGATTCTGTGGGCGACGGCCGCCTTCGGCTACGCGTTTCTCTACGTGCCCCTCATCATCGTCATCGTCTATTCCTTCAACGATTCCCGGCTGAATGCCGAGTGGGTCGGCTTCACGTGGCACTGGTACGAGGTGCTCCTGGAAGACGAGCAGATGCTCACGGCGGCCTGGAACTCCCTGATCATCGGTGTCAGCGCCAGTGCCGTGGCCACCGTTCTGGGCACCATGGCCGGCTATGCGATGTACCGGTTCAAGCTGAAGCTCCTGCCCGTGCTGGTGCTGATGCCGATCGCGATTCCGGAAATCCTGATGGGTGTGAGCCTGCTGATCTTCTTCGTGCTGCTGAACGTCACGCTGGGCATGCTGTCCATCACGCTGGCGCACATCGCCTTCTGCATCGGCTTCGTGGCCATCGTGGTGCGGTCCCGGCTGAGCGGCATGGACGAGAGCCTCACCGAGGCGGCCCGGGACCTCGGCGCAACCCATTGGCAGGCCTTCCGCCTGATCACCCTGCCGCTCATCATGCCGGGGATCATCGCCGGCGCGCTGATGGCCTTTACTCTGTCGATCGACGATTTCGTCATCACCTTCTTCACCGCGGGCGTGGACGCCACCACCCTGCCGCTCCAGATCTACTCGATGATCAAGATTGCCGTCACGCCGGAGGTCAACGCGGTGTCCACGTTGCTGATGCTGGTCACGTTGATACTGATCGTCATCGCCAGTCGTCTATCGCCCGGGGCGCTGCGCGGAGAATAAGGGCGACCGAACCATGCGTCATTCCCATACTGCTCAGGGGACACTTCGATGAGAAAGCTTCTTGCTCTGCTCGCGCTGCTCGTGGCGATGCCGGCGTTCGCCCAGAAGGGTGACGTCCTGCACCTGTACAACTGGAACAACTACATGTCCGAAGACACCGTCAAACGGTTCGAGGGCGTGTGCAAGTGCAAGGTCAAGCAGACCTACTACTCCGACAACGATGAGCTCATCGCCAAGCTGCAGGCGGGCGGCAAGGGATACGACGTCATGGTCCCGACCATGAATGCCGTCGAGGCACTCATCAAGATGAACGCCCTGCTGCCGCTCGACGCTTCCAAGCTGCCCAACATGAAGAACGTCATGCCGCAGTACCTGAACACGGCGTTCGATCCGGGCAACAAGTACTCGGTCCCCTACGCCATGTCCATCACCCTGATCGGCTACAACGACGCCAAGATCAAGGAACTGGGCGTGCCGGTGGACTCCTGGGCCACGATCTTCGACCCGGCGATCCTCGCCAAGATCAAGGGCAAGGTCACCGTGCTGGACAGCCAGCGCGAAGTGATGGGCGCTGCCCTCAAGTACCTGGGCTACTCCGTGAACGACACGGACGACAAGCACCTGGAGG
>CAZEDA010000424.1:0-3628 GCA_964510915.1 uncultured Rhodocyclaceae bacterium
TCTTGTCGGTCACGTCGATGATGCGGCCGCGGAAGATGTCGGCCATGCGCTTCATTTCCTCGCGGTCCTTGCCGGAGGCGCGCACCTTGACGAGCATCAGTTCGCGCTCGATGTGCTCGCCTTCGGACAGGTCCACCACCTTGACGACATCCACCAGCTTGTTCAGCTGCTTGGTGATCTGCTCGATCACGTCGTCGGAGCCGGAGGTGACGATGGTCATGCGCGAGAGCGTCGGGTCCTCGGTGGGCGCGACGGTCAGCGACTCGATGTTGTAGCCGCGCGCCGAGAACAGCCCGGCCACTCGCGACAGGGCGCCCGCTTCGTTCTCGAGCAGAAGGGAAATGATGTGTTTCATTGTTGTATCCACAGGAACCTGATCCCCCGAGGGCCCGGCAGCGCCGGACCCGTCCGGCCCTAGACGAGAATCATCTCGGACAGCCCCTTGCCGCCCGGGACCATCGGGAACACGTTCTCCGTCTGGTCGGTCACGAAGTCGAGGAACACGAGGTCGTTCTTGCGGGAGAACGCTTCCCGCAGCGCGCCTTCCACGTCACCGGGCTTCTCGACCCGGATCCCCACGTGACCGTAGCTCTCCGCGAGCTTCACGAAATCGGGCAGGGCATCCATGTAGGACTCCGCATAGCGGTTGCCGTGGAAGAACTCCTGCCACTGGCGGACCATGCCCATGTACCGGTTGTTGAGGTTCACGATCTTGATCGGCGCACGGTACTGCTTGCACGTCGAGAGTTCCTGGATGCACATCTGGATCGAGGCCTCGCCGGTGACGCAGGCGACGGTGGCATCCGGGTGCGCGAGCCAGGCACCGAGGGCGGCCGGCAGACCGAAGCCCATGGTGCCCAGGCCGCCGGAGTTGATCCAGCGGCGCGGCTTGTTGAACTTGTAGAACTGGGCGGCCCACATCTGGTGCTGGCCCACGTCGGAGGTGACATAGGCGTCGCCGCCAGTGATCTCGTAGAGCTTCTCGATGACCATCTGCGGCTTGATGATCGAGGAGCTGCGGTCGTACTTGAGGCAGTCGCGGGCACGCCACAGCTCGATCTGCGTCCACCAGGCCTTCAGCGCAGCCGCGTCGGGCTTCTGGCCGAGCGTCGGCAGCTGGCGGCTCATCTCGGCGAGCACTTCCTTCACGTCGCCGACGATCGGCACGTCCACGCGGACGCGCTTGGAGATGGAGGACGGGTCCACGTCGACGTGGATGATCTTGCGTTCTTCCTGGAAGAAGTGCTTCGGGTTGCCGATCACGCGGTCGTCGAAACGGGCGCCCACGGCAAGCAGCACGTCGCAGTGCTGCATGGCCATGTTGGCCTCGTACGTGCCGTGCATGCCGAGCATGCCCATGAACAGCGGGTCGTTGGCGGGGTAGCCGCCGAGGCCCATCAGGGTGTTGGTGCAGGGATACCCCAGCTCGCGGACGAACCGGGTGAGTTCATCGGAGGCCGACCCGAGCACCACGCCGCCGCCCGTGTAGATCATGGGGCGCTTGGCTTCCATCAGCAGGGCGAGAGCCTTGCGGATCTGCCCGGAATGTCCCTTGACCACCGGGTTGTAGGAACGCAGGGAGACCGATTCGGGGTACGAGTACTCGCAACGGGCGATGGTCACATCCTTGGGGATGTCCACCAGCACCGGCCCGGGACGCCCCGTGGTCGCGATGTAGAACGCCTTCTTGATGGTGGTCGCGAGATCGCGGATGTCCTTCACCAGGAAGTTGTGCTTCACGCACGGGCGCGTGATGCCGACCGTGTCGACTTCCTGGAAGGCATCCTGACCGATGGCGTGGGTCGGCACCTGGCCGGTCACGATGACCATCGGGATGGAATCCATGTAGGCCGTGGCGATGCCGGTGACCGCGTTGGTCACGCCGGGCCCGGAGGTCACGAGGACCACACCCGGTTTCTCGCACGCGCGGGCATAGCCGTCCGCCGCATGCACCGCCGCCTGTTCGTGACGGACGAGAATGTGCTTCACCCGGTCCTGCTTGAAGATCTCGTCGTAGATGTGCAGAACCGCCCCGCCGGGGTAGCCGAAGAGATACTCGACCCCTTCGTCGGCAAGACATCGCACCGTGATTTCCGCGCCCGTCAGTTCCATCGTTGTCCCGGCGCAGTATTCCTGCCCCGGCTTTCTGCAAAAAAGGGAACCGCGGAAGATACCGGCAAGGGGTGCGCCGGTCAAATAAGGAAGAGCGAGAAAGTCCCCCCTTCAGCGGGAGGGCATCAGGTGCCGTGACGGGTCAGCCACGCCCGCCAGTCGGCATACAGCGCCGGCGTGCGGGCGGCGACCACGGAGCGGGTCCACGGACCACCCGTCCAGAAATCGTGCGAATCCAGCGTCGTGACCTGGCCGCCGGCCTCGGACAGGATGAGGCTCCCGGCGGCGTAGTCCCACAGTTTCTGGCCGCCGTGGAGATAGACATCGATGCGCCCCGCGGCCAGGTAGCACCACTCCAGCGTGGCCGAGCCCAGGCTGCGATGGGAACAGTACGGCGGCTTGGCAACCAGGGCAGCCCCGATGTTCTTCGGGACGCGCTTGAAATCCACGTGAGCCATGGACGCTTGCAGCGCCGGCGAAGGGCCGTCCGAGCGAAGCGGTTCGCCATTGAGGAAGGCGCCGCGCCCCGCCTGCGCGTGGAACAGTTCGTCGAAATAGGGGGAATACACCACGCCGAGAACGCTGCGCCCGCCCCGCATGAGGGCGACGGACAGCGCAAAGTAGGGGACGCCGCGGGCGAAGTTGGAAGTGCCGTCGATCGGGTCGACGCACCAGAGCCCGTCTGCGCCCCTGTCCCACTGGGCTTGCTGCTCGTCGGCGGTCATTTCCTCGCCGACGAAGGGATGGGGGGCCAGGGCGGTCAGTCGTTCCGCAAGGGCGGCCTGGGCGGCGAGATCGGCTTCGGTGAGCAGGCTGCCGTCGGCCTTGTGGCGATGCTCGACCTTGCGGTAGCGCGGCATGACTTCGGCGGCTGCAACCGCACGGACAGCCGCACACACCTCCGCGGTGAGCGCCAGATCGGCGACATCGGATCCGCCGTAGTTCATGCCCTGAGCGATCGGACGGGCCGGAACCCGGGCAGATCGCACTCCTGCCGTAACGTCACGTTGATCCGTATTGATCAATACCTTGTCCACGATGGTAGCATGGCCCGTACCATGAAGCCCGCTCACCCCCTGAAGAACGGCGCCCGGTTCCACATTCCCGACCGGCTCGGGCCCGGCGCCGAACTCACCCTGCCCGATATTGCAGCGCACCATGCGGTGCGTGTCCTGCGCCTCGCCGAGCGGGACCCGGTCGTCGTCTTCGACGGCTCCGGCGGCGAGTACGACGCCGTGATCACTCATGTCCACCGGGGCGACGTCCGCGTGAAGACCGGCCGGCTCCGCGACGGCGGCCCGGAGTCCCCCGTGAGCATCACCCTCATTCAGGGCGTGTCGTCCGCCGACCGCATGGACCTCACGGTGCGCAAGGCCGTCGAACTCGGCGTGTCCCGGATCCTGCCGATCTTCACGCAGCGCAGCGTGGTCAAGCTGGACGGCAACCGCGTCGACCGCCGCCGGGCCCACTGGCAGGGCATCGCCATTTCGGCGTGCGAGCAGTGCGGCCGCAACCT
>CAZEDA010000425.1:0-3622 GCA_964510915.1 uncultured Rhodocyclaceae bacterium
CCGCCAACCGGGGTGCCGCGGACATCCTGGGCCTCACGAATGCCCAGCTGATGGGACGGGATTCCTTCGACTCGCGCTGGTCCGCCATCCACGAGGACGGGACGCCGTGCCCGGGAGAGCAGCATCCGGGGATGATTGCGCTGAAGACCGGTCGGGAAGTCCGCGGCTTCGTGATGGGGGTCAACCACCCGGAAAGGGGGCGGGCATGGCTCCTGATCAACTCCATTCCTCTCGGCCGCTCCTCCTCCGGAGAGCCGGCCGCATCCGTGACCTCGTTCGTCGACATCACGACTCTTCGCGAGGAGTACCGGGCCCGCGTCGCAAGCGAAACACGAGTCCGGGCGCTCTTCGAGAACGTGCCGGATGCCGTCATCGTCCGCGATGCCGAAGGGCGGATCCTCGAAGCCAATCGCTCCGCAACTCAGGTTTGGGGTTACACGCGCGAAGAATTGCTGAACATGAATATCACCGACATCGGGCAGGACATGACACCGTCGGATGCCCGGCATGTCGCGGAGCAGGTCTCGCCTGGCGAAGTGATGAGCCTCGCGAGGATTCACCGCCGCAAGGACGGGACGCTCATTCCCACGGAGACATCCATCACCGCAATCGTCGAGCACGGCGAGCGCAGGATCCTCGCGGTCATCCGGGACGTCTCCCGGCAGCGCGAAGCGGAACTGGCCTTGGTCCGTAACGAGGAGCGCCTGCAGGCCATCCTCAGCCATGTTCCCGCCCCCATCGCGCACTTCGATGGCGACGGCGTGTGTCAGTACGCCAACGCGGCATTGAGTGCGTGGTTCGGCAGCTACCGGGGAACGCTGACGGGCCGGCGGGTGACCGATCTCATCCACCTTACGGAGGAGAACGGCAGCGCGCAGGCTCACGATGCGGTGCGGCAGGGGCGCGTCGCCCATTTCGAATGTGCCGGCACCAACCCGTCGGGACTCCCCCGATATGCGGCGGTATCGCTGATTCCCGATACGGCCGGCGGTTCCCCTGGTGGGTTTTTCTGCCTGGTCACCGACACGACGGACCTCACCGCGAAAGTGAAGGAGCGCACGAAGGAACTCGATGCAGTCCTCGACGCCCTTCGCGCAGCCTTGCGCACCAAGGATGAGTTTCTCGAGACAGCCTCGCACGAAATGCGAACACCGCTGCACGCCATCCATTCGTTCACCGAACTCGCGGCGAAGCGGCAGGAAGCCTCGGGACCACGCGACGAAAAGCTGGCCCGGTATCTCTCGAACATCCGGGACGCCGCGATGCGGCTGTCCCGATTCATCGAAGACGTCCTGGAACTCGTGAGACTGCAGTCGGGAAGCGAGCTGGTGCACGCGGAAGCGCTGGATGTGCACCGGCATATCGACGCAATCGCCGCGGAGTTCGACCCCGAACTCCAGGCACGTGACCTGACCCTGCGCTTGCACGTCGAAGCGGCGGACACGAAGATTCTTGCCGACGGAAAGATGCTGGATCGGCTGCTGCGCAATCTGCTCTCCAACGCGATCAAGTTCTCCCGGGAGGGAAGCGAGATCCGGATTGGGGTGCACGACGCAGTTGTCGGGACGCTAGACCCGGGCGAGGTACCGGGACTCTGCATCACCGTCTCGGACAAGGGCGTAGGAATACCCGAGGGTGAACTGGAGCACATCTTCGACAAGTTTCAGCAGAGCACCCGGACGCGAACAGGGGCAGGTGGAGCGGGACTCGGGCTGTCGATCTGCCGGGCGATCCTGCTTCAGCACGGCGGAGCGATTGCTGCCCGGAACCTGCCGGACGGCGGCGCCGCCTTCGACGCGGTGTTTCCCCGTTCTCCATTGCCGTCGCTCAAGCGCGAAGCCCTCGAGGACGTTCTGCGTCCGGACCGCGCACGCGTGTGAACGCACTCGGACGTCGCGGGCGCGCAATCCATCTGCGGACGCGCAATGACCAGCAGGGCTTCTGCACGGTCGAAAGAGCGGTAGAGGCGAAATTGCAGGGAAGGGGCGATTCGCTCGCGGTATCGGACTGCCACGTCCGAGACTCTGTCACGCGAACCGTGTGTTCCAGAGGTTTGCGTTCAGATGGCCTTCCCTGGCAGTCGCCAGCGTTTCGCGATCGCGCGGATCCAGTGGCAGGCCGAGAGCGAGTCGACGCAACTGGCGACGACGCGCCATTTCCGCGGAGGCATAGGGTGAGGCGGCGAGCCTTACCAGCCAGGGATCGCTGGCGCCGCGACTGTAGTAGTCGGAAAAGTTCGACAGCTTGACGAGAGCCTCCAGCACCGCGCTCGTGATCCATTCCCTGTCATGGCCATCCCACGCGACCTGATCGTACTCGGCGAGCGGTGGCAGAAAGGGTTCCTGGGGCAGGGCAAACTCCCCGCTCATCACCGCCGATGCGAGTGGCTTCAGCAGCGTGACCGCCGCCATGCGATTGCCGGATTCCTGTTCGAGTCGGGCAGCAGTCAGCGTTCTCGCCATCGAAGACGACGCGGCGAGGGCCTCCAGCGCGTGCCTGCGCGCGCGGGTGAGCGCGGCGAAGCGTGCCCAGGCTGATCGCCCTTCCGCGGGCTGGCTTTGCGCAAAGCCTTCCAGCGCTGCATGGAATGCCTTGTCTCCCGACTTTGCCCAGAGGCGCGGACCTCTCGACCATGTTTTGCCCATCGCCGCCGCGTAGGGCGCGCGCGTGGCGAACAATGACCACGGAGTGGACGGTCCTGCCGTGACGTAAGCGGGATCCGCCAGCAAGCCCCGACCAGCTAGCGAGTCCACCCGGCCCGGCTTTGCGGCAAAGACGTTCAGGGCCAGCGGATCTGCCGGTGCCTGGGCGTCGAATGGGACGAGATACGCCGCCGTGGGGAGCAGGTGGTACATGCGATAGCCGGTGTCCTCCAGCGCCGAGAGGAGTCCCCGGTCGAACGCTCCCCCGATCAGATCGATCTCGAACATGACAAGAGGGTCTGCCGATTCGAGCGTGCCGCGGGCGCCGCGGAACACCTGCACGCCGTGTCCTTCCACATCGATCTTCACGAAATCGGGCGGCGGCAGGCCAAGAGTCCGCCACTGCCCGTCGAGCGTGTCGACCGTGACCGTGACGGCGCTGCCGTGGGCAGGTGGTGTGCTGCCGAGGCGATTGAGTTCAGAATCGACCGTGACCGAGAAGGTCCCCTGACCTGGCGCGTCGGACAGCGCCATCTGCTGCAGCCGGACATTCGTGAAGCCGTTCTCGCGGATGCTTCGAGTCAGGAGAGAGGCCACGTCCGGCGTCGGTTCGTACGCGACGACGGTGCCGGTCGGGCCGATCGCCCGCGCTGCCGCGAGCGTGTACATGCCGTAGTTGGCCCCGATGTCCGCGACTGTCATCCCGGGCTGGAACACACGCCGCATGAAGGCGAGTTCGTTCTCGAACCAGTCCTCCTGCTCCAGGAGCACGAACGGGGTGATCAGCTTCAGGTCGTCCGGAACGACGACGGCGACATCGCCTTTGAGGCGGATGAGGAGGGGGTGGGACACGAGCGTACCGTCGTCCGGGTCTGGTTTGGGAGTCGAGGGTGGACGGTGTCCGAGATTCCGATTGCAGGGGTGCTGGTGCCGGATATCCGACTCGAACGGATGACCTACCGCTTACAAGGCGGTTGCTC
>CAZEDA010000426.1:0-3616 GCA_964510915.1 uncultured Rhodocyclaceae bacterium
TCCGGCGCGCGAAAGGAGATGTCTAGAAAGCGATGATTGACCGAACGCAACTCCAGCATGAGAGTTCCGAGCGGCAGATCGCGCGTCACGGCAGCGTAGCCGGTCATGCTATAGATCATGGGAGCGGTCTTTACAGACTGGAAGATGCGCCCGAGAATGGCGCGAGGGGAAGATAGCACAGCCGTCACCGACGCGACCAGCACGCGCGGCGGCCGCACCAAAAACAAGCCACTGCATGAGGCAGATCGATGAGACCTAGCGGCCGTGCCACACACGAATTGCGCGCCGTGCGCATTCACCGTCACTACACCCGCCACGCCGAGGGCTCCGTCCTCGTCGAGTTCGGCGATACACGAGTCCTCTGCACGGCCAGTGTGGAAGAGAAGGTGCCGCCGTTCCTGCGGGGCCAGGGTCAGGGTTGGGTCACGGCAGAGTACGGAATGCTGCCTCGCTCCACCCACACCCGCAGCGACCGGGAAGCCGCCCGCGGCAAGCAGTCCGGCCGCACGCAGGAAATCCAGCGCCTCATCGGTCGCAGTCTGCGATCCGTCGTGGACCTCACCGCGCTCGGGGAGCGCTCCGTGCAGCTCGACTGCGATGTCATCCAGGCCGATGGCGGCACGCGCACGGCGAGCATCACCGGCGCCTTCGTCGCCCTGCACGACGCCCTGAGCGGTCTGGTGGATCGCGGTCTGCTCTCGCGCGTGCCGGTTTCGGATTTCATCGCGGCGGTGTCCGTCGGTGTCTACGAAGGCATGCCGGTGCTCGACCTCGACTACGCCGAGGACTCGCAGTGCGAAACCGACATGAACGTCGTGATGACCGGTCGCGGCCACCTGGTGGAGGTGCAGGGCACGGCCGAGGGCGCGCCGTTTTCGCGTCGCGAGCTGGATGCCATGCTCGACCTCGCCGAGGCCGGCATCGGCCAGCTCATCGCCCATCAGCGTTCGGCCCTCGGCCTCTGACCACGCCGTTCTTCGCGCCACCGTCCCATGAACAAGCTCGTCCTCGCCAGCAACAACGCCGGCAAGCTGCGGGAGATCGGCGAGATCCTCGCGCCGCTCAAGATCACTCTGCTGTCCCAGCGCGAACTCGGGATTCCCGAGGTGCCGGAGCCCCACGACACCTTCGTCGAGAACGCGCTCGCCAAGGCGCGGCACGCCGCGTCACGCAGCGGGTTGCCGGCACTGGCGGACGACTCGGGCATCTGTGTGGATGCCCTCGGTGGCGAGCCCGGCGTGCATTCGGCGCGGTTCGCGGGCGAGCCCCGGAGCGATGAGCGCAACAACGCCCATCTCGTGCAGGTGATGCGCGGGCGCACTCAGCGCTCGGCCCACTACTACTGCGTGATGGTGCTGGTGCGGCACGCGCGGGATCCGGAACCGCTCATCGCCGACGGCCGCTGGTTCGGCGAGATCATCGATACGCCGCGCGGGGAGGGGGGCTTCGGCTACGACCCGTACTTCCTGGTGCCGGCGCTCGGGCGTACCGCCGCGGAACTCGCCGCGGCGGACAAGCACGCCATCAGTCATCGCGGCCAGGCGCTCGCCAAGCTGCTGGGTCTGCTGGCGAGGAGCTGACGAGGTCAGCCGCGCCGGCGTGCCCGCTCGACTGCGACACTCAGGGCGAGCGCCACGAGGAACACCGGCAGGCTCGCCCACGGCAAAGGGTCGAAGCCTGCCGCCGAAATGATCCTTCCGCCGCCTTCCGCCCCCACCGCCTGCCCGAAGTAGATCGCCGACGAATTGAGCGCGATGGAGACCGGCGCCAGTGCGGGTGCGAGGCCCAGCAGTCTTGCCTGCTGTGCGCTGTTCGCCGCGAAGCAGCCGAGTCCCCACAGAATCGAGCCGGCGATCATGCCGGGCCAGCCGTAGCCGCCGGCAAGCATCAGCACCTGTCCGGCAGCCATCAGAGCGATGGTCGCCGTGGCCACCGTCCCGACACCGAATCGGTCGAGCGTGCGGATGGACACCACGTTGCCGAGAATGCCCGCGAGGCCGAAGAGTCCCAGCATCGCCGGCACGCCGCCGGGGCCGGCGCCGGTGCGTTCCACGAGGATCGGCGTGTAGTAGGAGAACACGACGAACTGCGCCGACGAATGCAGTGCGGTCACCGCGACGACCGCGAGCACCGGGACATTCCGGGCCAGCGCCTTCCACGCCCGGCCGTCGATCCGGTCCACGCGCAGTCCGCCCGGCAGCACCAGCCACACCCACACCATCGCCGCGAAGGCCAGCAGGGCGACCGTCGCGAATCCGGCGCGCCAGCCGAAGGTCGTGCCTATCCATGCTCCCAGCGGCATGCCGGCGACCGCCGCGATGCTCCATCCCAGAAACACGAATCCCACTGCGGCACCCTGGCGCTCCGGCGGGACCAGTAGCCGCGTGACCCCCGCGGCCTGAGACGTGAACAGGCCGGCGCTGATGGCGCACGCGACTCGCGTGGCGAGCACGACGCCGTAGCTGTCGGCGAGCGCCGCCACGGCGTGACCTGCGCAAAAAAGCAGCAGCAGCACCGAAAGCAGCACGCGCCGGTCGATGCGGCTCAGCCAGCCCGCGAGCACCGGCGTGAGAACGCACACGGTGAGTCCGAACGCGGCGATCAGGCGTCCGCCTGCCGGCAGGTCGACGTGCAATCCGGCGGTCAGCACGGGAAGCATTCCCGGCACGAGCATCGTGCCCGTACCGATGATCGCGTTGCCGACGCACAGCGCGACGAGCCGGTTGTCCATCAGGGGTGCCAGATCATGAGAGGTACAAACGATCGCGGCGAATGAGGGGTCGTCACGGAGCATCCTTCGTGCGAATCGGCGTCAGACGGCGCCGAGCGAAGATGCCGATCAGCGAGACGACCAGTGCGGGCAGGCCGATCCAGACGGCCTCGGATCGGATCACCGCGAGGCCCCGCGCCGAGAAAAACGCGTGGCCGATGGGAGAAACCTGGATGGGCCGAAACGGCGCGAACCAGCGATCGTCCGAAAGCGGCCACCAAAGTGCGCTGCCGAGGCCGCCATTGGTGAGCCCATCGAGCACCCCGTGCGAGATGGCGCATACCGCGAGATAGGCCGCCGAGGCGGTGGTGGTGAACCGGGATGCGCCGGCCGGCCTCAGCATCCACCAGCACACGAGTGCGCCGAGCATGGCGAACGCGATGGAATGCGTGAAGCCGCGGTGGCCCCAAGGCGACGAGTAGGGAATGCCGAACCCGAATGCGAGGACGTCGAGATCCGGCAATGCGCACAGCACCATGCCGGCCACGAGAACGCGACGGGGAACGGGCGTCGAACCGAGCAGCGCGCGGCCTGCCAGCGGCACCGCGATGTGGGCGAAAAGGCTGGGCACGGTGCCGGCTGCCGGGCGCGAGCCCGGCGCCTTGCCTGCTTCGCGCTACTTGCGCCGGGACTTCGCCGCGGGCTTTTCGGCCGGCGCGGTGTTCGCACTGCCGGCCGCCGGCTTGCCCTGGTTGCGGAACAGCGCGCTGATCGCCATGGCGGAACTGCCCGAAGCCGGACTCGGAGCGGCGTTCTTTTTCTTCGGGGCTTTCACCGGTGCGGCGGCCTCTGCCGGCTTCGCCTTCGGAACGGGCTTGGGCTTCCGGCTCGTTGAAGCGGGCTTTG
>CAZEDA010000427.1:0-3584 GCA_964510915.1 uncultured Rhodocyclaceae bacterium
TGGAGGAAGAGGAGCCGATGCAGGGCAAGGGCATCGCCCAGCTGGCTGCCATGGACGAAGAGCTGCCGATCCAGGGCAAAGGTAGCGGGAAGGAAAACAGGACGGGCATGCCCGACAACCTCAAGTCCGGCGTCGAGAGCCTCTCCGGCATGTCCATGGACGACGTGAAGGTGCACTACAACTCGTCTCAGCCCCAGCAGCTCAACGCCCTGGCCTACGCCCAGGGTACCGATATCCATGTGGCGTCCGGCCAGGAGCAGCATCTGCCGCACGAGGCCTGGCACGTCGTGCAGCAGGCTCAGGGCCGCGTCAAGCCGACGATGCAGATGCAGGGCAAGTCCGTGAACGACGATGCGGGCCTGGAGAGGGAGGCGGACGTCATGGGCGCGCGGGCGCTGCAGGCCAAGGCTGAGCCGGGCGGGCTCGTGGCAGGGGAGGCGATCCAGCTTGCACGCGCGGTCCTGCAGGCCAAGAAGGACAAGTACTTCCCGGATGCGGGCGAGCCGCACATTCACGTGCACGACGGGGGCATCACCTTCACGGACGTCGGCCACAGCCACAAGTATCTTGTCCGTGGCGACCGGACACTCGCCAACAATGTCGCCGCTGTCGTCCAGGACCTGAATGCCGCGGGCGATGCCCGATCCCTGCAGATCGTCCAATGGATCAACGACAACATCTGATTCAGTACTGACACATGCGGCCCGCCGGCTGACGGGCTCCGGTTCGATGCAGCAGGACGCCTTTCCGTCATACTGGTGAATGCTCTGCCCGTCGCAGGGACTCGCCCGTCATCGGAGGGGATGCCATGAAGATCCAGGTTGCCAACGCGCAGGACTGGTCGGTGAAGACGTCGAAACCCGTCACCGGTCGACGCCGTTCTCTCGCGGCCGGTCCTCAGGATTTCCCGGCGGAGTTTCTGGCTCCCGGCAAGGCGTCCGTGGCCGAGGTCCTGGACGTGAAGCCGCGGGTCGCGCGGGGGCGACGCGCCGTGGTGCCGCAGACGCTCGAACTATCGGTGGAGGCGTCGCCCGGCGAAGCGTACGTGATTGCCACGCGTCATCCTTCCGGCGCGCTGACTTTCCATCGCGCGGTGAGCGAAGTGCAGGCCGCGCGTCGCGGCCGCGCCGTTGCCGCGCCGACCTTCCGCTTCGTGGTGCCGGTCCGCGCCCAGGCGCCGGTTGCCGCGGGGCCGCAGCGTCGCGGGATCCTCAGCTCGGTTTTCAAGGTCGTAGTCCTCAAGATCGTCGACAAGGTCGCGTCCGTCGCCTTTCCCGTGCTGGTGCGGATGCTCGAATCTCGGCTCTGGAAATCCGCAGGGCGCAGCGAAGGCTGGGTCCACGTGTCGAAGGCCGCCCTCGAAGCGAAAAAGCTGCCGCCGGTCGACTGGAAGAAGGTGCCCCGGGGCGATCAGCGATGTCTGCTGCTGCTCCATGGCACGTTCTCCAACGCGGCGAGTGCGTATGGCGACCTCGCCGCCAGCGACTTCTTCGAGCGGATCGCGCCGCTCTACGGCGATCGGGTGTTTGCCTTCGAGCACTTCTCGCTGTCGAAGACGCCGGAAGAGAACGCCCGGGAACTGCTCGCGGGTCTTCCGGAGGGCGTCGGGACCTTCGATGTCATCACACATTCGCGCGGCGGTCTGGTGCTGCGGCAACTGGTGGAGCGGCGCGCCGCGCTCGGGGCGGCGTCCGGACGTTTCCGTCTGGGGCACGCGGTGCTGGTCGCCTGCCCGAATGCAGGCACACCGCTCGCGACACCTGCGCGCTGGGAAGACACCGTGGGTTGGTTCGCCAATCTGCTGGAGATCTTTCCGGAGAACCCGTTCACGACCGCGGCGGGCTTCGTGTCCGAGTCCATCGTCTGGCTGGCGCGACATCTGTCCGCGGATATTCCCGGCCTGCATGCGATGGACATGCGCGGGCGACCCATCCTCGATCTGCAGTCGCCGCCGGGCCCCGCGCGCGATGCCTACTCGGCGCTGGTCGCCAACTTCGAGCCCGAAGAGGGTGTCGCTCTGCGGCTGGCCGATCTCGGTCTCGATCCGTTCTTCGCGTCCGCCAACGATCTCGTCGTACCTACGGAAGGCGGGTGGCGCGTGGACTCCGAACGTGCCCCGGCGATCGACGCGAAGCGCATCGCGTGCTTCGGGCCGGGAGGCAATCTCGAATCCGCATCGCGCACGCCGGTGCATCACGTGAATTTCTTCGCGCAGCGCGAGACCGTGGAGTTCCTGGTGCGCGCGCTCGAGCGGCGCGACCAGGGGCTGCCATTGCTGTCGCCCGACCAGCCACTGTCCCCACGGGGCGCGAGTCGTGCGGCGTCGGCGGTGGACGGCGGTGCGGACGAAGGCACGATTCGCAAACGTCTCGCATTGCCGGCGCCGGGTCCCGGCGCGGCGGTCGCCCTTGCGGACACCGACATGTCGGAGCGTGACGATGTCTTCGAAGTGATCGTTCTGCCGGACAGCAGCGACGAGCGTCGGCCGGGCTACGTACTCGCGAGCTACCGTGGTGCCAGGGTGCTCGACCGCTTCGAGACTCGGGGAGAGCGCAACGACGCCGGGAAACGCTGGCAGAACATCATCCGCACACACGAGGGCATCAAGAACTTCGTGGACGGCGAGCCCGGCACCGAAATGCCGAGTGAACGCGCGCTCATGGAGTTCGGTGCGCGGCTGTTCGACGCGCTCTTCACGCCCGACGTGCGGCGCCTGTACGACGCGGCGCGCACAGCACGAGGAAACGGACGCCTCGATGTCATTTTCACCTCGACGATTCCGTGGGTCGCCGAAAAGCCGTGGGAGTTCGCGTTCGATCCGGGGCGCCGCACGTTCCTCGCCACCGAGGACGTCCACTTCATCCGCAACGTGATCACGGCGGTGCCGGCCGACGCGATCGAGCCGCACGCCGGTCCGCTGCGAATGCTCGTCGTGGTGGCGCAACCCGTCGGACTCGCCAAGCTCTCGGCCGATGAGGAAAGCATCCTCATCCGGCGCGGCTTCGACGCACTGATCGACGCGGGCCTGGCTACAGTCGACGTGCTGCCGTCGGCGACGCCGGCGACCTTGCATGCGCGGATCACCGTCGACAGGTACGACGTCGTCCACTTCATCGGGCACGGTGAGTTCGATGCGGCCACCGGCCAGGGCTATCTGCTGTTCGAGACCGACAACGGGGAGCCGCTGCGCGCCGACGCGCGCAGCATGCGGGAGATTCTTTGCCGGCGCGGCATCAAGCTTGTCTTCCTCAACGCGTGCGAGAGCGGTACCGGGGGCAAGTCGGAGTTCAATCAGGGCGTCGCGCCGGCCTTGGTCGAGAACGGCATGCCCGCGGTGGTCGCCAATCAGTACAAGGTGCTCGACCCGTCGGCAACCGCGTTCGCCCAGCACTTCTACTGGGGGCTCGCGCAGGGCCTCACGCTCGGTGATGCGGCACGGGAAGCGCGCGTGGCCCTCAACTACTCGATCGACGGCGAAAGCATCGACTGGGCAGTGCCTGTTCTCTATGCGCACGATCCGAACGCGCGGCTGACGGCGCGTGTTTCCGCGGAGCGGCGCGTACCGTTCACCCAGCACGTGGGCG
>CAZEDA010000428.1:0-3570 GCA_964510915.1 uncultured Rhodocyclaceae bacterium
GACAGGAAATCGACATCCACCCGGGCAATGCGGTTCGCCCCGAACTCGATGTAGCAGGACCCCGCGCCGGGATTCCTGGCGGTTTGTTCCTCCCCCCGAAGCTGCGAGATGATGTTGGCGGCGACCGCACGCGCCGCGCCTTCGGCATAGACGCCTGCCTTGGGCACGCCAGTATTCGCGAGATCGCCAACGGCATAGACACCTTCGAACTTGGTTCGAAGCGTGTAGGGGTCCACCGGAACCCACCCGCCCTCCGTCAGACCCGCGGCCACGACGACGTCCGCTGCGCGGTTCCTGGGGACGCCCAGGAACAGGTCGCAGGGCAGCGTGGTGCCGTTGTCGAGGGAGACGACCTTCCCCTCCACCGATGCGACGCGACTGTTGGGAATGAAGACGATCCCGCGTTCCGCGAAGGCCTCGAGGATCGCCTTGGAGGTATCCGGCGATGGCGGCACGGGCGACGGAAGCGGGTTGACGAGGGTGATCCGGGTCACCCCATCGAGGCCGCGTGCTTTGACGTAGTCATGCATCATCAGCGCGCATTCGCTCGGGGCGGGCGGACATTTGTAGGGGGCGCCGCACACCCCGACGACCACATCTCCGCCCTTGAAACTCGGCAGAACCCCCGCCAGATGCGCGGCTCCGGCAACCGAGTAGAACTCGTTCACCCCCAACGTGATGCCGGGGGTGCCACTGACGTCGTAATCCGCGCCGAGCGCCAGCACCAGGATGTCCGCCTGATGAACACCCTTGTCGGTGGTCACCTGCTTGGCCTCTGCGTCGATGCCGGTGACTGTCTCGCGCAAGAGCCGTACTCCAGGTTTCGCATAGGCCGCGTAGGGATGGCGGATCGCCGTTTCACTTTTCCGGCCGAACATCAGGTCCAACTTGGAAAAACCGAATACGAAGCCGTCCGACTTGTCGATCAGCGTGACTTCTATGCTGTCGCCCAGCGCCTCGGACAGCGTGGTCGAAAGCTCCAGTCCGCCGAAGCCGGCGCCAAGGATGAGGATGCGGGTTTTCATTCGTGCTCCCCTCATCCCTTGACCACGCCCGGCTGCGGCACGATGCGCAGATAGGGTTTGGGCGCCGTCCAGCCGGCGGGATAAAGCTTCTGTGCTTCGTCGTTACTGACCGAACCGGCGATGATGACGTCCTGCCCGAACGTCCAGTTCGCAGGGGTCGCGACGCGGTGCTTGGCGGTCAGCTGAAGGCTGTCGATGACGCGCAGGATCTCGTCGAAGTTGCGCCCCGTGGTCATCGGATAGGCAATCATCAGCTTGATCCTCTTGTCCGGTCCGATCACGAACACATGGCGCACGGTCTGATTGTCCGCGGCAGTGCGGCCCTCCGCCGAATCGCCGACGGACGCGGGCAACATGTCGTAGAGCTTGGCCACAGCAAGCGTCGGGTCGCCGATCATCGGGAAGCTCGGCGTTGCACCCTGGGTTTCCGCGATATCCTTGACCCACAGCGCGTGCGTGTCGACCGGGTCGACGGACAGCCCGATCAGCTTGACGTTTCGTGCGGCGAACTCCGGTTCGAGATGTGCCATCCGTCCGAGCTCGGTCGTGCAGACCGGCGTGAAGTCCTTCGGATGGGAAAACAGCACGGCCCAGGAATTGTCCAGCCAGTGATGGAAGGAAATCGGGCCCTGCGTCGTGTCGGCGGTAAAGTCCGGTGCGATGTCGTTGATGCGAAGGGACATGGGTCAGCTCCTCTTGGTGGGTGGTTGCAGGGCTAGAGTAGCGACCATGTGTTCCTTCAGCGTTCCCTGCCGGCGCCGCCACGGAGATGCGGATGCCGAGGCGCGGCGTATACAGAGCCATGAAAAAAATGCGCATTGAAATTCAAGTGCTTGGCGGATTCTCGGTTGCCGTCGATGGTCAGTCTGTTCCCGCGGGACATTGGCGGCGGGATCGGGCCGCAGGCTTGGTGAAGTTGCTCGCGATCACCCCGGACCACAGGCTGCGCCGGGAGCAGGTGATGGACCTCTTCTGGCCCGAGGCGGATTCGGACGCTGCCGGAGTCGCTCTGCGCAAAGCCGTCCACTTTGCCCGCAAGGCACTCGGGGACCCTGCCTTGATCGAGACGACCGGGGACACCATTGCCCTCGCCTCGCCGGTCGCTGTCGATGCCGAGGCATTCGACGCAGCCGCGCGATCCGCCCTCCGCAACCCCACGCCCGAGGCATGCAGTGCGGCGGCGGATCTCTACCGGGGCATGCTGCTTCCCAATGATCTCTACACCGAATGGCTCGACGCTCCCCGCGCAGCGCTGGCGCAGCGGAACATGGATGTTCTGCGAGCGGGCAAGCTGTGGCATCGGCTGATCGAGCTCGATCCCGCCGACGAGCCTGCGCAGTGCGCCCTGATGCAGGCCACGCTGGATGCCGGCAACCGGAGCGAAGCGATCCGGCTTTTCAACAAGCTCAGGCTCAGTCTGCAGTTGGAGATCGGCCGCGGTCCGTCTGCCGCAGCCGTCGCGCTGTACGAGAAGGCGCTGGCGATCCCGGAGGTCGATCCGGTCAGCCAGACCGACCGCATTCGCGCGGCACTCGCATGGGGGCTGCTGCACCTGCACAGCGGTGATTTCGACAAGGCGCGCGCGGTGGCGGTAGAGACGCGGGCGCTGGCGATGGCCGCCGGTCTTGCGCGCGAAGTCGGCGAGGCGAGCGCCCTCTTCGGCCTCTGCGCGCAGATGCAGGGCCGATGGTCGGAAGTGTTCCAGAGTGAATTCGTCGCTTGGGCGCGCAAGACGCCTGACAAGGTCAGCCAGATCTTCGACGGCCATCTGTGTCTCGCAGAGTTCTGCCTGTGCAACGCCCATGGTCACCACGAAATCGGCGCGGCCGCGCGCGAATTCCTGTCGGTGGCAGAGGGGGCTGGCTCCCTTGCCGGCCGCGGACTTGCCTCGCTGATCCTTGGCGAAGTGGCGTTGTTTTCGGGGAACCTCGGCGAGGCGGAGCGGCTTCTCGGCGAAGCGGAGGCTCTGTTGAGCGAGGCCGGCGCCTCGTCTGGCCGAGTGCTGGCGCTGGAGCGGCTCGCCGAGATCGCCTTGTCGCGCGGGCAGAAATGGCAGGCCAATCGTCTGATCACGCGGGCGACCAGAATCGCCGGGGAATCCTGGCTCTTCCCGCACCTGCTGATCCGCCTGAAGGGCCTGTCCGTGCGCGCTGCACCGTCGCCGGAAGAAGTACTGCAGGTCATTCAGGAGGGCGACCGGCTTCTGATGCAGCACACCTATGGTTGCCAGCCCTGCTCGATAGGGTTTCGCGTCGCGTCCGCCACCGCTCTGGCCGAAATGGGAGAGGTCGCGCAGGTGGGGCGGCGTCTGGACGAGGCGGAGCGGATTGCCGGCATGTGGCACGGCGGACCATGGGCGGCCGCAGTCTGGGAGGCGCGTGGGGCCCAGCGCAGGGCGGAGGGCAACGAAGCGCGCGCCAGTGCGGCGTTCGAAGAGGCCGCCAGCCGGTATGCCAACCTTGGCCGCCCGATAGATGAAGCGCGCTGCCGTGCAGCGATGATCGCCCCCTTGGAGCCTCGGGCGGATCGAGTAGAGACCGAGTAA
>CAZEDA010000429.1:0-3567 GCA_964510915.1 uncultured Rhodocyclaceae bacterium
GATGAGCTTCGGAATCGGGCTCTCCCACGACGACTGCACCGTCGGAAACTGCCGAGAGCCAGTGATGCATCTGCCGTGGCGTGAGGAAGAAGCAGGTCTCCACGATGACGGCTTCCGTGGTGACGAGATCGCCGCTGAACACCGACAGGAACGACCGGGCGGGTTCGTGGCGGGCATCCCGCGGATCGGCGAGAGCCTTGAAGAATCCGGTGTCGGCGATGACCTGTGGCTTGGGCATGACGAGCGAGGCCGCTTCTATTCCCCGCGCCGCTTCGTCAGACGCTGTCGGGCGGCCTTGCGCACGCCATCCTTGTCGGCGGTTTCGCCTTCCCATCGCTTCGCAACGCCGCCCCCCGTGAACGGGTGGTCGAGCAGGGGATGCCTGCCGCGCGGGGCATCCGAGCGCGCGAGGAACTCGGCAAGTGCGGTCTGGATGACCTCGCTCTTGTTCGACTGGCTCTGCACGCAGTACTCGGCCAGGTCTTCCTCGACCTTGGGGGGCAGGCGGACGGAGATGGGCATGGCGGACTCGGTGTATTACAAGAGCAGTAAATGTAATACACCGAGGCGCCTTGGCGCAAGGGGACCCGGTTCCGCGGCGCGGGTCAGCGCTTCGCGCGAAGGCGATGGGCCTCCTCTTCGATGCGTGCAGCGGCTTCGCGCACCTTCGCCCAGCCGTACCAGTGCATGTAGTCGGGGTTTGCGTGGAAGGCACCCTGGATCGCCCGCATGCGGTACTCCAGGAACATGAGGTGGAGTTCCTGTTCGATGCTGCTCGGCGCGTCGTAGAACTGCAGCAGGTCGGGCGCGAACTTCCAGTTCGAGGGCGTCTTCATCACGCCGTCCTTGTAGAGCTGCGTCACGGTGCGGATGGATCGGGCCATGATCTTGTCCACCTCACGTATCACGCCGTCCGCGGCGCCGAGCTTGTTCTCCGCGAACTTGCGCGAGTGGCAGCCCGCGCAGATCTTCACCATCTTCTCGCGGGATTCCGCGAACTCCTCCCGGGAAAGCCGGGCGACCTTCGCCGCCTTCACCGCTTCGAGCCGATCCGTAGGTTTACCGTCGGCGTCCAGCACGCCCAGCGCCTGCAGGATCGTGACGCGGTCCTTCAGCCACTCGGGGTCGTCCTCGGGCAGCCGCACGGCGAGGAATCCCCAGGCGGTGCCGACGCTGTGCGAGCCGTCCGCCATGTGGCAGGTCTGGCAGGTGGGGCCGCGCCCGCTCGACGGATCGATCTCCCATAGGGTGCCGTGCTTGGACGTGGACCACATCTCCCACTGCGGATGATCGAAGCCCATGTGGCAGGTGCGGCAGGCCCGCGGGTCGCGGGCTTCCTTCTTCGAAAACGTGTGGCGGGTGTGACACGAGTCGCACGC
This sequence comes from uncultured Rhodocyclaceae bacterium, assembly GCA_964510915.1. Lineage (GTDB taxonomy): Bacteria > Pseudomonadota > Gammaproteobacteria > Burkholderiales. The sequence goes on from CAZEDA010000429.1 coordinate 1,380, forward strand.
GGCGCTGCCGTAGTGGCCCGACGCTCCGGCCGGTTTGTCGCCGATCTTGTGGCACCCGGAGCAGCCCGCGAGGCCCGCGCCCACCACCTGTGCTGGCTGGTGACGCAGCATCGGCATCGCTTCCATGGCGGTCCACGCGAGCGAATGCTTGCCCTGGCGATGTTCCAGCACCTGCTTCACGTGGCAGGTGGCGCAGGTTTCCGGCGTCGGCATCTTCGCTTTCGCGACATCGGCTTCGGACGTGTGGCCCGCGCCGTGGCAGGTGATGCAGGTGGTGACTTTGGCCATCTTCCCGGCCTTGTGCTGGGCGACGATGCCGGGGGTCACCGATTCATGGCAGGTGGTGCACGCGTCCTGGGAGAACGCGGCGGTGTGAACCAGCCAGAGCCAGCCCAGTGCCCACGACCAGTTCCACGGGGTCGATCGCTTCATGGCGCCCTCCCAGTCCGAGTGTGAGGAGGCAGTCTGCACCTTCGCGGTGCATGTCGCCATTGATCAAGATCAACTGTGTGGGCGTGGTGACCGGAGGGTCGGGGGGCGACAGAGAAGGGCGCGGTCAGGCGGCCGCCCAGCTGAGCCCCGTCACCACCATCAGGTAGAGGCCGAAACCCAGGCTCAGCGTGCCCGACGCGAGGCGGAGCAGATGATTGACTCGCGGCACGCGGGCCGCCGAGAGAGTGAAGGGCACGGCGAGTGCCGCGGTGATCAGCATCATGCCGGCGACGGTGCCCAGACCGAACACCGCGAGATACGCCACGCCCCACCAGGGATCGCGGATGGCGCCCAGCGCAAGTAGCGCCACGGCCGCGGAGCCCGCGAGCCCGTGCACGACGCCCACCAGCACCGGGCGCAGCGCGTGGTACACGCCCAGCCGGCCGAGCTGCCGGTCGAGCCAGCCGGTGGCGGTGGCGTCTTCGGCGTGGCCGTGCTGGTCGTTGCCGTGTCCGTGGCGATGGCTGTGAACGTGGTCGCCGTGCGCGTGGACGTGTGCATGCGCGCGCAGCGGCGAGACGCGCGGGCGCCCCATCGCGCCGTGCGGATGCGCCACCGGCGCGAACGCCACCTTGTCCTTCCTGAGGGCACTCGCCAGGGCTTGCGCGCCGAGGACGGCGAGCATCACGCCGACGCCGAACTCCAGGGCATGGCCGAGTGCCGGCGGGATCACCACGCCGAACAGGATCATCACCGTGCCGACCGCGAGCACCGTGGCGGTATGGCCGATTCCCCAGAGCGCCCCCACGACCGCAGCCGGACCCAGGCTCTTCTCGCGTCCGACGATGGTGGCGATGGCGATGACGTGGTCGGCGTCGGTTGCGTGGCGCATCCCGAGGAAGAAACCGAGCACGATGCTGGAGAACAGCGTGATCACGACCGCGGCCTCACCGGGCCCGCGGTCGCGGCTTCAGTCGAGGCCATCGTCCTCCGTCGCCCGGCTGGTCCCGCGCAGCAGGACCACCAGCGCGCCGCTGCCGCCGTCTTCCGGCTTGGCCTGGACGTAGGCGAGGACCTCGTCCCGCTGGCGCAGCCAGTGCGCCACCTTGCCCTTGAGCACGGGCAGTCCGCCCGGCGACCGGTAGCCCTTGCCGTGGACCACGCGCACGCAGCGGATGCCTGCCCGCACGCCGCGATGGAGGAAGGCGGCCAGCGCGCTGCGGGCCTGCTCGACGGTGAGGCTGTGCAGATCGATGTAGTCCTGGACCGACCAGTGCCCGCGACGCAGCTTGCGCAGCGTGTTGGGCGGAACGCCTTCTCGCCGGTAGGTGAGCTCCTCGCCGATGTCGAGCGCGAACTCGCCGTCGAGCGGGTCCGACAGGCTGTCGGCGAGCACGGCCTGATCGTCCAGGATGCTCTGGACGGGCACGGGCGGCGGCTTGACCGGTTCGACCGGGACGCGGGGTGGCACCCGGATGGGTGCCACGCCCTTCACCGCCTCGCGGAAGGCTTCCAGGTCGTCGTCCTCGTCCATGGCATGGCGCAGTGCAGGTCGGTCAGTGGCCCTGGTCGAGGAATCGCTCGGCGTCGAGCGCCGCCATGCAGCCCGTGCCGGCGCTGGTGATCGCCTGCCGGTAGACGTGATCCTGCACGTCGCCCGCGGCGAACACGCCGGGCACGCTGGTGGCGGTGGCGTTCCCCTCGAGGCCCGAGTGCGTGACGATGTAGCCGTTGCGCATCTCGAGCTGCCCCTCGA
>CAZEDA010000430.1:0-3556 GCA_964510915.1 uncultured Rhodocyclaceae bacterium
CCAACACCGCCATGGGCGTGGCGCTGTCCTCGGCCGAGGAACGCCAGAGCCCCACCTGGGTGGCCGGCGTTGCCGAAGTGACGGTGGATCCGACCACCGGCCGCTATCGGGTCAACAAGCTGACCATCGCGATGGACATGGGGATTGCCATCAACCCGGAGAACGTGCGCGCCCAGATCATGGGTTCGGCGCTGTGGGGCACCAGTCAGGTCATGTCGGAGCGGCTCACCTACAAGAACGGCGCGATCGAGCAGACGAACTTCCACGAGTACCAGCCGATCCGGCAGGTGGATGTTCCCCAGTTCGACATCGAGCTGATCGAGTCGGGGCGGCATCCCATGGGCGTGGGTGAACCCGCCTCCACGGTGGTGGCGCCGGCCGTGGCCAATGCCATCTTCAACGCGGTGGGCGCGCGGGTGCGGCACATGCCGATCACCGCGCAGGCTGTCCTCGACGCGATGAAGAAGCGCAAGGCGTAGTTTTCCTCCCGGGCGGCGGGACGGGGGCTTCGGCCCCTGTTCCGCGCCTCCTTTTTCTGTGGTGTCGACCCCGGACGGACAGCCATGACCGACGACATCCTTTCGATGTCCGCGCGCAGTTTGCTCTCGCACTACCGGGCGAAGACGCTATCGCCTGTCGAAGTGACCCGGGCAACGCTTGCCCGCATCGAGGCGCTGCAACCGGTGTACAACGCTTTCGTGGTGGTCGGCGCGGATCTCGCGCTCGCTGCCGCACGCGAATCCGAGCAGCGCTGGCTGCGCGGCCAGCCGCTGGGGGCGGTGGACGGTCTGCCCACGACCGTGAAGGACCTGCTGCTGTGCCGGGGGTGGCCGACGCGCCGCGGCTCGCGCACGGTGGACCCCAATCAGACCTGGGATGAGGACAGCGCCTCGGTGGCGCGCATGCGCGAGAACGGCGCGGTCATCCTGGGCAAGACGACGACGCCCGAGTTCGGCTGGAAGGGCGTCACCGACAGTCCCCTCACGGGCACGACCGTGAACCCGTGGGACACACGCATGACGCCCGGCGGCAGCAGCGGCGGGGCGGCCGTGGCCGCGGCACTCGGCATGGGCGTGATGCATGTGGCCACCGACGGCGGCGGTTCGATCCGCATTCCGGCGGGCTTCTGCGGCCTGTTCGGCTTCAAGCCGACCTTCAGTGTGGTGCCGGTGCATCCCCATCCGCCGCCTCTCACGCTCTGGCACCAGGGCCCCATCGCCCGGACGGTGGAAGACGCGGCGCTGATGCTCGATGTCATCTCCCAGCCTGACGACCGCGACTTCTATGCGGGGCCACCGCTCAAGTGGAACTTCCGCGAAGGTCTGGACGATGGGATCCGCGGCATGCGCGTGGCCTACAGTCCGACGCTCGGCTACGCGAAGGTGGACCCGGAGGTCGCCGCCTGTGTGGCCCGGGCAGTGGCCAGCCTGGAGGCGCTCGGGGCGCACGTCGAGGAGGTGGACCTCGATCTCGAGGACCCCATCGGCATCATGCAGCCGCTCTGGGCCGTCGCGCTTGCCATGGCCGTGGCACCGATGAGTCCCGCGCAGCGTGCCCTGGCGGACCCGCCCATGCTGGGTCTGGCCGAGCCCGGATTCCACATCACCGCGCTGGAATACCGCGCCATCGAGCGCCAGCGCGAGATCCTCGCGAGGCGGATGAACCGCCTGTGCCGCGAGTACGACCTTCTCATCACCCCGCAGCTCGCCACCACGGCCTTTCCGGTCAATCACGAAGTGCCACCCGGCGGCGCCCTCAAGCGCTGGTGGGAGTGGTCGCCGTTCACCTATCCGTTCAATCTCACGCAGCAACCCGCTGCCACGGTGCCTTGCGGGTTCAGTGCAGACGGACTGCCCATCGCGATGCAGGTGGTGGGGGCGCGCTTCGAAGATGCGAAGGTGCTCCGCGCCGCCCGTGCCTTCGAAGCCCAGCAGCCGTTCCGGCTGCCGGCGATTCCCGCACGCGAGGTCGCGACCGCAACCCGCTGAACCCGTCCCGCCCTGCCGCCGTCGTCCTGGCGGCGGACCGGGGTATCCTCCGGTCGTGCGGTACGAACCGGAGGAGGGGACATGGACAACTTCAGCGCCTCGCTGCGCATCGGCAAGCCCGCGGTCGCAGGAGACCGCGGCATCGTGGCTGCCCAGCATCGCCGGGCCGCGGAAGTGGGCGCGAAGGTGCTCGCGGATGGCGGCGATGCCGTGGATGCCGCCATCGCGACCTCCTTCGCATTGGGTGTCCTCGAACCCTGGATGAGCGGCATCGGCGGGGGCGGGGCGATGGTCCTGTACCGCGCGAAGGAACAGCGCTACAGCGTCATCGACTTCGGCATGCGCGCGCCGGTCTCCCTCGACACCGCGGACTATCCGCTCTCGGGCAAGGGCGTGGCGTCGGACCTCTTTCCGTGGGCGAGCGTCGAGGGCGATCGCAATCTCCACGGCCCGTACTCGATCGCCGTGCCCGGCGTGGTGGATGGCATGCGAGTGGCGTTCGAGCGGTACGCTACGAAGTCATGGCGGGACCTCGTGGCACCGGCCGTCGCGCTGGCCGAAGAGGGGCTGCTGGTCGACTGGATGACCACGCAGAACATCGCGTCCGCCGCAGCGGACCTTCAGCGCTACACGGGCGCCCGGGAGGCCTATCTGGTGAACGGTCTGCCGCCGGTGCCCGCCTGGTCGGCCCGAACCGAACTGCGTCTGCCGCAGAAGGCGCTGGCAGCAACGCTGCGGCGGCTGGGCGACGCGGGCCCGCGCGACCTGTACGAAGGTGAACTCGCCCGAAAACTGGCAGGGGAGATCCAGTCCCTCGGCGGCAAGCTCTCCGTCGACGATCTGCTGGCGTATCGCGCGCGCGAAGCGGAACCGCTGATGATCGACTACCGCGGCGCGCGAGTGGCCGCGACGCCGGAACTCACGGCGGGCCCGACGCTGGCGCACGTGCTGAAGATGCTGAGCGAGGATCTCCGTCCTTCCGCCGGGCCATCCCTCGATACCTACCTCGCTTACGCCAGCGCGTTGCAGCGGGCCTACGAGTTCCGCCTTACGCGCATGGGCGATGTGGACGGTGCGCGCGCGCCTGCCTGCACCACGCACTTCTGCGTGGCCGACCGTCACGGCAACATCGCCTCGGTCACTCAGACGCTCCTGTCGATCTTCGGCTCGCGTGTGAACCTGCAGGACACGGGCGTGCTGATGAACAACGGGATCATGTGGTTCGATCCCGAACCCGGACGGCCGAACTCGCTCGCCGCGGGCAAGCGCTGCCTGACGAACTACTGTCCCATCGTTGCGGAGCATGGCAGCCGCCGCTTCGCGATTGGCGCCTCCGGCGGCCGGCGGATTCTTCCGGCGGTCACGCAACTGCTGTCGTACATCGTGGACTTCGGCGACGACCTGCAGACCGCGATGCACCGACCGCGCATCGATGCGAGCGAAGGACCGCTGGTGATCGGCGATACCACGCTGGATGCCGCGATCCACTCGGGGCTCGCCGCGCGATTCGAGTACGTGCAGCAGCACCGGATGACGATGCCGATGAAGTTCGCGTGCCCGAGTGCCGT
>CAZEDA010000431.1:0-3553 GCA_964510915.1 uncultured Rhodocyclaceae bacterium
AGCCCGGGCTACGAAGATATGCGGTCGTCACCGCCTCACGTAGTTGACGTCCAGCCACTTGCGGTATTCACCGGACTGTACCCCCTTTACCCAATCGGCATTGTCCAGGTACCAGCGCACCGTGCGCCGCATGCCGTCCTCGAATGCCACCGAGGGCTCCCACCCGAGCTCACGCGAGATCTTGCGGGCATCGATCGCATACCGGCGATCATGCCCCGGACGATCGGTGACGTAGGTGATCAGCCGTGAGTAGGGCTCACGCGCAGGCGCGAGCTCGTCGAGGATGCGGCACAGGGTATGCACGACCTCGATGTTCTGCCGCTCGCTGTTGCCGCCGACGTTGTAGACCTCGCCCGGCGTGCCGCGCGCGAGAACGGCGCGAATGGCCGAGCAATGGTCGCCGACGTACAGCCAATCTCTCACGTTCTTTCCATCGCCGTAAACCGGCAACGGCTCGCCCGCCAATGCCTTGCTGATCATCAGCGGAATCAGCTTCTCGGGGAACTGCAGCGGACCGTAGTTGTTGGAGCAGTTGGTCGTGAGGACCGGCATGCCGTACGTGTGATGCCACGCCCGCACCAGATGATCGGACGCTGCCTTGGAGGCGGAGTAAGGGCTGTTGGGGGCGTACGGGGTGGTCTCGGAGAACGCGGCGTCGTCGGGCCCGAGGGACCCATAGACCTCGTCCGTGGACACATGCAGGAACCGGAACGAGCTGTCCCGCCCGAGCGTGTCGCGCCAGTAGCCCAGCGCCGCCTGCAGGAGATGGAAGGTGCCGACCACGTTGGTCTGCACGAAATCGCCGGCACCGTGGATCGAGCGATCCACATGACTCTCTGCCGCGAAATTGACGATGGCGCGGGGCCGATGCTCGGCGAGCAGCTGCTCGATGCGGGGCTGGTCGGCGATGTCCGCCTGAACGAACACGTGGCGCGTGTCTCCCGCAAGGGGCGCCAGATTGGCGACGTTGCCCGCGTAGGTGAGTTTGTCGACATTGACGACGGGCTCACCAGCGGCGCCCATCCAGTCCAGCACGAAGTTGGACCCGATGAAGCCGGCACCGCCGGTCACGAGAATGGTCAAGTCCGTCCCCTCAGGTAGTCCTCCACCGCCAGGCGGATACCGGTTTCGAGATCCACCTTCGGACGCCAGCCCAGGGAGAACATGCGACCCGAGTCCATCAGCTTGCGAGGCGTGCCGTCCGGCTTGGTGGTATCGAACACCAGCTTGCCCTGGAAGCCCACGGCTTTCTGCGTGGTCTCGGCGAGTTCGCGGATGGTGACTTCGGACTCGCAGCCCACGTTGATGAGCGGCGGCTTGAACCGCGCGAGGAGATCGTCGTACTCGGCGTCGGGCGCTGTGAGCAGACGCACGCAGGCATCGGCCATGTCGTCGCTGTAGAGAAACTCGCGCTTCGGCGTGCCCGTGCCCCACACCACGACCTCGGCATCGCCACGCTCCTTGGCTTCGATCATCTTGCGGATGAGCGCCGGCAGCACATGGGAGTTCTGCAGATCGTAGTTGTCGTTGGGGCCGTAGAGATTGGTGGGCATCACCGCCATGTACTTGGTGCCGTACTCGCGGTTGTAGGACCAGCACATCTCGATGCCGGCGATCTTCGCCAGGGCGTAGGGTCGGTTGGTGGGCTCCAGCGGACCGGTGAGGAGGTGCTCTTCCTTCATCGGCTGCGGGCAGTCCCGCGGGTAGATGCACGACGACCCCAGGAACAGCAGCCGCGTGACGCCGTTGCGGTAGGCCTCGTGGATCACGTTGTTCTGGATGGCCAGATTGCGGAAGACGAACTGCGCCGGGTAGGTGTTGTTGGCCATGATGCCGCCCACCTTGGCCGCGGCGAGCACCACGTACTCCGGCTTGGTTTCCTGGAAGAACGCCTGCACCTGGCTCTGATTTTCGAGATCCAGCTCGGCGTGGGTGCGCAGCAGCAGGTTGTTGTAGCCCGCATGCTGAAGCCGCCGGACCAGCGCGGAGCCCACGAGCCCGCGGTGCCCCGCCACGAAAATGCGTGCGTCGGATTTCATCGGTGGCAGCCTCCGGCAGGTGCGAGGTTACTCATGGTAGTCGTAGGCCGAGTAGCCGTGCCGCTTGACGAGCTCATCCCGCTCGGCAGCCTTGAGGTCTTCCCGCACCATCTCGGCCACGAGTTCCTGGAAGGTGACCTTCGGCTTCCAGCCGAGCTTGGCGTTGGCCTTGGCGGGGTCACCCAGGAGCGTTTCGACTTCGGCCGGGCGGAAATAGCGCGGGTCCACCGCGACCACCACCCGCCCGTCGGGCAGCGAGCCCTTCTCTTCGACGCCCTTGCCGGACCACGTGATCTTCATGCCGAGTTCGGACGCGGCGACATCCACGAAATCTCTCACGCTGTGCTGCACGCCGGTAGCGATGACGAAGTCCTCCGCCTTGTCCTGCTGGAGCATCAGCCACATGGCTTCGACGTAATCGCGGGCGTGGCCCCAGTCCCGCAGGGAATCCATGTTGCCGAGGAACAGGCATTCCTGGAGACCCAGCTTGATGCGCGCCAGCGCCCGGGTGATCTTGCGCGTGACGAAAGTCTCGCCGCGGATGGGCGACTCGTGGTTGAACAGGATGCCGTTGCAGGCATACATGCCATACGACTCGCGATAGTTGACGGTGATCCAGTAGCCGTAGAGCTTGGCCACCGCGTACGGGCTGCGCGGATAGAAGGGCGTGGTTTCCTTCTGGGGGATCTCCTGCACGAGACCGTACAACTCCGACGTGGAGGCCTGGTAGAACCGTGTTTTCTTCTCGAGGCCCAGGATGCGGATGGCCTCGAGCATGCGCAGCACGCCTACGCCATCGGCATTGGCAGTGAACTCGGGTTCCTCGAACGACACGGCCACGTGGCTCTGGGCGGCGAGGTTGTAGATCTCGTCCGGCTGCACCTGCTGGATGATTCGCACGAGGCTGGAGGAGTCCGTCATGTCGCCGTAGTGCAGGATGAAACGGCGCCCCCGCTCCTGCGGGCCCTGGTACAGGTGATCGATGCGGTCGGTGTTGAAGAGCGACGTGCGCCGCTTGATGCCGTGGACGATATAGCCCTTGGCCAGCAGGAGCTCGGCAAGGTAGGCGCCGTCCTGCCCGGTGATGCCGGTGATGAGTGCAGATTTGGTCATGGATTGTGTCGCTGGTTGCTCGCAGTCATGACGCGAGGGTCTCGTTCACGCCGTATTGTCGCCGATTGCGCGGCGGTGGGGCTCGGCGTTCAACCCCGGGAAAGGTACTGGCTCAGAATCTCGACGATGCGCTCGGCCGCCTTGCCGTCCCACAGGTTGGGCACCCTGCCCTGGCGGCCGCCCCCCGAGAGCACCTTGCGGGCTTCACGCAGGATGACATCCGGGTTGGTGCCCGCCAGTACGTTGGTGCCCTCGTCCACCGTAACCGGGCGCTCGGTGTTCTCGCGCATGGTGATGCACGGTACGCCGAGGGCGGTGGTTTCCTCCTGCAGGCCGCCGCTGTCCGTGAGGACCAGCGCGGCATCGCGCCAGAGGTTGAGGAAGGCCATGTACGACAGCGG
>CAZEDA010000432.1:0-3550 GCA_964510915.1 uncultured Rhodocyclaceae bacterium
TCGTGGTGCTGCCCGGCTCGCAGGTCGCCGTGGAATCGGGCGCCCTGCGGCACGTCGCCTGATCGCACGAACGGCGGCCGTCAGGCCGTATCGATCCAGCCCGGGTCGCGCTCGGGCAGCGGGATCGAAGCGAGGAGATCCCGTGTGTATTCGTGCTCAGGCCGGGCGAACACGTCCTCCGTCGCGCCCTGCTCCACCACCAGACCCCGATGCATGACCACGACACGGTCGCACAGCGCCCGCACGACGGAAAGGTCGTGACTGATGAACACGATCGCCGTCTCCGTGCGAAGCTCGCGAAGCAGCATCAGGATCTGCGCCTGAGTCGACACGTCCAGCCCTGACACGATCTCGTCCGCGATGACGAGCTTCGGTGACACCGCGATCGCCCGCGCGATTCCTACCCGCTGGCGCTGCCCGCCCGACAGCTCGTGCGGATAGCGCATCGCGAAAGACCCGGGCAGATGCACCCGCTCCAGCAGTTGCCGCGCCCGACCGCGCGCCTCGACCCGATCGCGTACCAGCCCGAAGGAGAGCAGCGGCTGGGCAACAATGTCCTCGATGCGATGCCTCGGATTCAGCGATGACAGCGGGTCCTGGAAAACGCATTGCATCCTTGCGCGCATCGGCCGGAGCCGTTCTTCCCTCGCATGGGTGATGTCCTGTCCCTCGAATCGCAGAGTGCCACCCGTCGGCTCGTACAGGCGCAGCAGCGTGCGTCCGAGCGTGGTCTTGCCGGAACCGGATTCGCCGACGACGCCGATCGTTTCTCTCTGCGCGATGCACAGGTCGACACCGCGCAGAATCTCCAGATGCCGCGCCTTCCGGAACCACCGGGCTCCGGCACGATCCGCGAGGTGCAGATGGAGACCCCGCGCTTCGAGAACGGGGAGGGCCGGATCAGTGCGCTGCATCAAGGGCCTCCACTTCGTCCTGCAGCGTCGTCAGCACTTCGGCCGGTACCGGCACGAGCGTGTCACCGGGGCGGTCGAAGCGCGGTGTCGCGGCGAGCAATGCCCGCGTGTAAGGATGCCGAGGTGCGCGAAAGATGTCGTCCCCCGAGCCGGACTCCAGGATCCGTCCGCCATGCATCACGGCCACGCTGTCGCACAGCTTGGCGACCACTCCGAGATCATGGGTGACGAACAGGATCGCCGTCCCATGCTGCCGCTGCAGATCACGGATGAGGCGCAGGCACTGCTTCTGCACCGTGACGTCGAGCGCCGTGGTGGGTTCGTCGGCGATCACGAGCCTGGGCCGGCAGGCGAACGCGCTGGCGATCAGTACCCGCTGACGCATCCCGCCTGACAGCTCATGCGGGAATCGGCGCAGCAGCGACTCGGGATCGGGCAGGTGGACCGCCCGCAACAGTTCGACGGCGCGCGCGCGGGCGCCGCTCCGGTCGAGACCGAGATGCATGCGAAGCCCGTCGACGATCTGGGCGCCGATGCGGGCCACCGGATTGAGCGCCGTCATGGGGTTCTGCGGGATGAGAGCGATGTCGCGGCCGAGCAGGGCCTCTCGTGCATGGCCGCCCAGACCCAGGAGATCCTTCCCGTCGAACCGGATCGTCCCCGCCAGCACCCGCGCCGCATCCGGCAGGAGGCCGAGTACGGCGCGACCGGCCATCGTCTTGCCGGCGCCCGACTCGCCCACGAGACCTGCGATCTCGCCGGACCGGACCTGCAGCGAGACACCGCGCAGCACCGGGCGTCCGCCCACGGCAACCCGCAATCCGTCGATGTCGAGCAGCACGGGGCCGTTCATGTCCGTGCCCGTCGGAGCAAGGGATCGACGCGCTCCCTCAGACCATCGCCGAGCGCGTTGGCAGCAAGCACGGACACCACGATGCAGACCATCGGCGCGACCATGAGCCACCACGCCTGCCGCACGAACTGTCTGCCTTCCTGGATCATGCTGCCCCAGGTGGCGTCATCGTTCGCGACGGAAAGTCCCGCGAAGCTGAGCACCGCCTCCACGACGATGGCAATGCCCATCTCCAGTGTGAACAGGGTGATGAGCAGCGGCACCACGTTGGGCAGGACCTCCCCGGAGAGGATGCGCCACGGCGACAGTCCGATGGTGAGCGCCGAGGTGACGTAGTCACGGCTCTTCTGGACCATCACCTCCGCCCGCACGACCCGGCAGAACCGGGTCCAGTCGATCACGACGATCGCGATGACGACCGTGTGAAGACCGGCACCCAGCACAGCGGCCAGCACGATCGAGAGAAGGACTGGCGGGAACGCCATCCACACGTCCACGATCCGCGACACGACGGTGTCCACCCAGCCCCCGAAGTAGCCGGCGCAAAGGCCGAGGATCGTCCCGAGAATGCCCGCGCATGTGGCGGCGATGAGCGCCACCGTGACTGCGACCCGACTGCCATGAATCAGTCGCGAAAGAATGTCCCGGCCCAGGCTGTCCGTCCCGAGCCAGAAGACGGATGTCCCGCCCTCCCGCCACGCCGGCGGCGCGAACGTGTTGAGCAGATCCTGCTCGAGCGGATCGTGCGGCGCGATCCACTGCGCACCGAAGGCGATGAGGACAAGACCGAAATACACGGCCAGCCCGAACACGAGCTTCGGCGAGACCCTCATGCGCGACGCACCCGTGGATCGAGCGCCACGTACGACGCATCGACGCAGAGATTGATCGCGATGAAGAGCACGGCGAACACCAGAACGAGACCCTGGATGAGCGGAAGATCCCGCTGCAGTACCGCACCGATCGCCAGATTGCCGATGCCGGGGAAGGAAAAGATGTATTCCACGAGCACGGTGCCGCCGACGAGGAAGGTGAACTGCACCCCGGTCAGCGTGATGGCCGGGATGAGCGCATTGCGCAGCGCAACGCGGAGAATCACCCGGGAGCGTGAGTATCCCTTCGCCCGCGCGACCAGCACATAGTCCTGCGTCATCGCTTCGACGAGCGAGCCCTTCACGACTCGTGCGAGGGCCGCGGCAAGCGGAATGGCCAGCGCCAGGGCCGGAAGGACCATGTGCCGCAGCAGATCGGCGAGCACGTCGAAGCGGCCGGAGAAGACAGCCGCCGGAAGAAAGAACTGGGATCCCGGTTCAAACTCCAGACGGGGATCGATGCGACCGGACACGGGCAGAAGCGGCCAGAGGACGCCCAGCACGAGGATGCCGAGCAGTCCCCACAGAAAATCCGGAATCGCCAGACCACCGCCGGAGAAACCGTCGGCCAGCCACTCCGGCCAGCGGCCCTGCCACCTTGCGGCAACGACACCCGCTGACAGGCCGAGGATGACGGCGACGACGATCGCCACCGCACAGAGTTCGAGGGTGGCAGGCAGACGGCCGGCCACGAGTTTCATCACATCCTGGCGCAGGCTGATGGAGGTACCGAACTCTCCCCGGGCGACCTCCAACAGCCAGCGGCCGAACTGCGTCGGAATGGGCTGGTCCAGACCGTAGGTGGCGCGCAGGTTCTGCACGTCCGCCTGACTCGCGCCCGGCGGGATCATCATCGCGATCGGATCGCCGGGAACCACGCGGAGCAGGACGAAGACGACCACTGCCACGCC
>CAZEDA010000433.1:0-2048 GCA_964510915.1 uncultured Rhodocyclaceae bacterium
GGTAGAGCAGAGGACTGAAAATCCTTGTGTCGGTGGTTCGATTCCGCCCTTGGCCACCACCGGCTGCTTCCGGTCGGTACTTCGGACGCGTCAGCGCGCACTGTTCATGGTTTCGCGCCTCACGCGGGAAACGGCGGGCAATTGACGGTGATCGGGCAATGAGCGATCTGCAGGTTGCCATTAGGATTCCGTCCCCTGCGGGGCAGAGGGGAGTGCGTCCACGTCCATGGACCTGGTAACCCTAGGCGTCAATCATCAATCCGCCCCTCTGGCGATTCGCGAGCGGGTGGCCTTCGGTGTGGACAGCCTTCAGCCCGCATTGCAGGATCTGGTGGAGCACTATCCCGTCCGGGAAGCTGCCATCGTCTCGACCTGCAATCGCACCGAAGTCTACTGTGCAACGTCCGACGCGGCGGGTGTCGCCGCCTGGCTGGCCAGTTTCCACAAGCTCGAAGAAGGCAAACTGCGCCCCTATCTCTATGAATTGCCCCGCGAACAGGCCGTCGCCCACGCGTTTCGCGTTGCGAGCGGCCTGGAATCCATGGTGCTGGGCGAGCCCCAGATCCTGGGGCAGATCAAGCAGGCTGTCCGGACGGCCGAGCAGGCCGGCACGCTCGGGACCGTCCTCCACAAGCTCTTTCAGCGGACCTTCTCGGTAGCAAAGGAAGTCCGCTCCCGAACGGACATCGGCACGAGTTCCGTCTCCATGGCCGCGGCAGCGGTCAAGATGGCGGAGCGCATCTTCCCCTCCATCGCCGAGCAGTCGATCCTGTTCGTCGGCGCGGGCGAGATGATCGAGCTTTGCGCGGCGCACTTCTGCAGCCGCTCCCCCCGACGGGTGGTGTTCGCAAACCGTACGGTCGAGCGCGGCTACGAGATTGCCGGCAAGTTCTCGGGTGAGGTGATTGCGCTTCACGAGATTGCCGAGGTCATCGCCCAGCACGACATCGTGGTGTCCTGTACGGCAAGCCCCCTGCCGCTCATCGGCAAGGGCATGATCGAACGCGCCATCAAGACTCGCCGTCATCGTCCCATGCTCATCGTCGACCTCGCCGTTCCCCGGGACGTCGAGCAGGAGGTCGGCCGGCTGAATGACGTCTTCCTCTACACGGTCGACGATCTCGGAAAGATCGTGAAGGAGGGCCTGGATCTCAGGCAGGCCGCCGTGTCGGAAGCCGAGTCGATCATCACTCGCGGCGTCTCCGAGTTCATGGAATGGATGTCCGCCCGCGAGGCGGTTCCCGCGATCCGGGCGTTCCGGGAACAGGCCGAAGAGATCCGTCAGCACGAACTCGAACGCGCGCTCAGGGCACTGGCCCGGGGGGAGGATCCCTCCAAGGCACTCGAGTCGCTGTCGCACGGCCTCACGAACAAGTTTCTTCATGGTCCCACCCACGCCTTGCATGGCGCTCAGGGTGTCGAACGAGATCGGCTGGTCGGGCTTCTGTCGCGCTTCTATTTCGGCGAAAGAAAGCGTTGATGAAGGCGAGCATTGTTTCCAAACTGGCCCAGCTATCGGCCAGGTGGGAGGAGATCAACCGTCTTTTGGCCAACGAGCAGGCGACGAACGATCTGGAGAACTACCGCCGGCTGACCATGGAACACGCCGAGATCGGCCCCGTGGTGGAACTGTTCCAGGCCCATCGCAGAACGTCGATGGACCTCGAGACGGCGCAGGAGATGGCGCAGGAACCCGAGATGCGCGCGTTCGCCGAGGACGAGGTCCGGCTGACGCGGGAGAAGCTGGCAGAGATCGAGGCAAGGCTGCAGCGGGAACTGCTCCCGAAGGACCCGAACGACGAGCGAAACGTCTTTCTCGAGATTCGGGCAGGTACTGGCGGCGACGAGTCGGCTCTCTTCGCCGGAGACCTGTTCCGGATGTATGCGCGGTTCGCCGAGCGGCAGCGCTGGGGTCTGGAGATCGTTTCGCAGAGTCCGAGCGAACTGGGTGGATTCAAGGAAATCATTGCCAAGATTCTCGGCCGCGGCGCCTATTCCCGCCTCAAGTTCGAATCCGGAGGGCATCGGGTTCAGCGGGTGCCTGCCAC
>CAZEDA010000433.1:2148-3531 GCA_964510915.1 uncultured Rhodocyclaceae bacterium
GTGCTCGTGGCGAGGATCAAGGACAGGCAAGTGCGGGAACAGACAAGCCGGACGGCGGCGGAGCGCCGCACGCTGATCGGCAGTGGTGACCGGTCGGAACGGATTCGCACCTACAACTTTCCGCAGGGGCGGGTAACGGATCACCGGATCAATCTGACCTTGTACAAGATCGGTCAGATCATGGATGGAGACCTGGACGAACTGATCTCGGCGCTGGTGTCGGAGCACCAGGCCGAGCAGCTCGCGGCACTTTCGGAGGAGCAATGAGTCTGTTTACGCTGGGCGCGCGACTTGCGGCAGATGCGCGTCGATTGGCTGCAACCATCAAGATTCCCCGTGGCGAGGCCATGCGGGAGATTCGTCGTCTCGCCAGCCATTCTCTCAAGGTGACTCCAGCGCAGCTGATTATCCGGGAACGGGAATCTCCTGGCAGGTTCGATCTTTCCCCCTACGGCATAGTCTTCGATCGCCGTCTCAAGGGGGAGCCTATGGCGTATATCCTCGGGGAAGTCGGGTTTCGGGAGCATGTGTTCCGCGTGACGCCGGATGTGCTCATTCCGCGGCCTGAAACCGAACTCCTGGTCGAGGAGGCCCTGCGCCTGGTGGACGAGGCGACTCCCCGAAAGGTTCTCGATCTCGGGACCGGCAGCGGTTGCATCGGAGTGTCCATAGCACTCGGACGCCCTTCGGCAGCGGTCCTCGGGACGGATGCCAGTGCCGAAGCCCTGGCCGTCGCTCAGGAAAACGCCCTGCTGCTGGGGGCGCAGAACATCGCGTTTGCCCAGAGCGACTGGTTTTCTTCGATCGACGGCGTGCGCTTCGACCTTATCGTCTCGAACCCTCCTTATATTGCGGCGGAGGATCCCCACCTTCCCGGTCTGGCTTTCGAGCCGCCCGGTGCGCTGGTAGGGGGGGCGGACGGCCTGTCCTGCCTGAGAACGATCATTGCAAATGCGCCCGGGCACCTCGAGATTGGCGGGGTGCTCATCGTGGAACACGGCTTCGACCAGCAGGCTGCCGTCAAGGAAATGTTCCTTCAAGCCGGTTTTTCTGCGGTGGAGACCCGCGCGGACCTGTCCGAGCGGCCACGGATCGTCTTCGGCACACTGGAACAAAAAGCGGCAGCGAAACCCAAACGCAAGAAGGCTGTGGCGAGCGTCTGACGTTTCCCGCCATGGCGTCGAGATGGACAGGAGAAGGCCCGGGGCTCACCTGAACAGGTGATGCGATCGTACCGATCACCCCTCAGCCCGATTGTTTTCAACAGATTTCGAAGGAGTGCAACATGGATGCCCAAGAAAAGATCCGTCGCCAAGTGACCGAGAATCCCGTCGTCCTTTACATGAAGGGCACGCCTGATGCGCCGATGTGCGGCTTCTCCGC
>CAZEDA010000434.1:0-3530 GCA_964510915.1 uncultured Rhodocyclaceae bacterium
CGCGGCCCGGACCCTGTCCGGGCCCGATTGCGCACCACGATCGCTCTCCGGGCGGCTGGTGCGCACATGCATTGGGCGCCTAGCGCCTTCCTCGCTCAGCACGCTCTCTCTCCGCTCCGCCGCCGATCGAGTGGTGGACCCGGTGGCGCGCTGGCGCCTTCCCTATGAGGCAAGGCGCGTCGGAGGCTTTCCGCCTTCGGCACCACCCGTTGCGACGTCCGGACGGGCCGACCTGTACACGGACCTTGCTATGGAAAGGGCATGCGACCCTGCGCATGCCCCAGTGAGGACACCGAGATGCAGACCCGTTGGAAATGGACCCGCTTCGTTGCTGGCATCCTGGCCGGCTTCACCGTGGCCGGCGCGGCAATGGCCGGCAAGATGAGCATCGGCCACACCACCTGGGTCGGCTACGGCCCGCTCTACCTGGCGCGCGACCTCGGCTACTTCAAGGCCGAAGGCCTCGACGTGGACCTGCGGGTGATCGAGGAAGGCTCGCTCATCATGACGGCGGTGGCGGGCGGCAACCTCGATGCCGACGCCTCTACGCTCGACGAAATCATGAAGTACCGCGCGAAGGACTTCTGCTTCAAGGCGGTGCTCGTGCTGGACGAAAGCCACGGCGGTGACGGCGTCCTCGTGGCCGGCAACGAAAAGTCCGTGAAGGACCTCAAGGGCAAGACCGTCGCCCTCAACGAGGGATCCACGTCACAGTTCTGGTTCAGCATCCTGCTCGCGAAGGAAGGCATGACACCGGCCGACGTGAAGGTGTCGAACATGACCGCCGACGATGCCGCTGCCGCATTCCTCGCCAAGCGTGTGCCGGTGGCCGTGACGTGGGAACCGCATCTTTCGCTCTCCAAGAAGAAGAAGCAGGGGCGCGTGCTCATCGACAGCTCGGCCACGCCGGGCACCATCGTCGACGTGGTGGCGCTGCGCTGCGACTACATCGAGAAGCACCCCGCCGATGTGGCCGCGCTCGTGAAGGGCTACTACAAGGCGATCGACTACATGAAGAAGAACCAGTCCAAGGCCTACGGCATCATGGCCAAGGGCGTGGGCGGCTTCCTGAAGGACCCGAAGGACTTCGCCGATGCCGCGAAGGGCGTGCGCTTCTACGACAAGCCCATGAACGTCGCCTTCCTCGGCACACCGGACAAGCCCGGCGCCGCGGCGGACCTCATCAAGCTGGGCGGCCAGGTCTGGAGCCAGCTCGGCAAGCTGAAGATGGATCTCGACTACGCCACGCTCATCGACCCGAGTTTCGCGACGAAGTAGTTGTCATCCCGTGTGACCGGTGCGATCGCGCCGGTCACACGGTGTCCGGCTGAATCGACTGCGCCCTCTCGCCGAGCCTTGCGAGAAAGCGCAGGCAGCGGCGCAGTTCCTCGCGGGTGACGTACTCGTCGGGCTTGTGTCCCTGGTCCATGCTGCCGGGACCGCAGATCACAGCGGGAATGCCGGCGTCGGCGAAAAGACCTCCTTCGGAGCCGAAGCTGATCACGCCGGTGCGGGATTCCTCCGAGGCTTCGCAGGCCAGCGCGACCACCGTCGCATCGTCGGGCGATCGCAACGCCGGGTAGCGGGTCAGCATCTCGAAACGAACGTCGGCTTCGGGCGCTTTCGCGCGCATCGCCGGCAATACATCCTTCGCTGCCTTCGCCTGCACTGCCGCGAGAAACCGGTCGAGTTCGGATTCATCGGTCGACCGCGCTTCGAAGGAGAACGTGCAGCGCGACGGCACGACATTGACGCTGACCCCTCCGGTCACCATACCCGTCTGCGCCGTGGCAAACGGCGGATCGAAGCGTTCGTCCTTCGGGCCGCTTACGGAGAAGTCCTCCGCGAGATCTTCGATCGCGACGATCAGGCGCGCCGCCTTCTCGACGGCATTCACGCCTTCTGGTGCGTATGCCGAATGACACGCGCGGCCCACCACTTCGCAACGCATCGCCACCTTGCCCTTGTGCGCGGTGACCGGCCGCCCGCTGGTGGGTTCGCCGATCACGCAGCCCCAGGGCTTCGGTTCGCGCTGAGCAATCTCTTCCAGCATGGGACGCACGCCGAGACAGCCGACTTCCTCGTCGTAGGAGAACGCGAGATGGATCGGCACGGGACCGCCGCGCGCTACGTAGACAGGCACCATCGCCAGCACGCAGGCGAGGAAGCCCTTCATGTCGGCCGTACCGCGACCGAACAGGCGCTCACCCTCGTCGGTGAGTTCGAACGGTGGTCTCGTCCAGTTCTGTCCTGCAACGGGCACCACATCCGTATGGCCTGACAGCACCAGCCCCGGACGGTGAGCGGGACCGATGGTCGCCCAGAGACTCGCCTTCGCTCCGCTCGAGTCGGGGAAGAGCTCCGCCTGCACACCGTGAATTGCCAGGAAATCGCGGACGAAGTGGATGAGCGGCAGATTGGAATCTGCACTCACCGTCGGAAACGCGATGAGACGGGCGAGCAGACTGACCGCCTCCTCGAGCTTGCCTTCGAGTTCGCCGTCGGTCGGCATGGGAGTTGTCGCCGCGGGGCTCACGATACCTCCACCCGCACGATGCCCGACCGGCTCTCGGGTCGCGGATCGCTCACGGACAGTTCGGTGATCTCCCGGCGGAACGGCACCGTATCGCCGTCGTGCTCGGGCAGATCGAATTCCTCGGCATAGCGGCGCCCCGCATACACAGCGGCCGCGATGGTGCCGGGCGCCCAGGCATCACCGATGGCATCGACGCGAGCAATGCCCGCGGCCTGCCATTCCTCCCTTCTCGCCTGCAGAGCGGCATAGAGCGAGTCGTCCGGCAATCGTGCCGTCACGGGAACGAACGTGTCGCAAGCCACCCGATCGGTCTTGCCGGTGAACTTGCAGAAGACTTCGATCTCACCGGCGCCGACCGAGCGCAATCCGCGGTTGGTGTCGACCACCACGCCGAGTTCGAGCATGCGGGTCTGGATGCGATGCTGCTCCATCGTGTGATACGTCCAATCCGCGACGCGCGAGGCCATGGTCAGCAAGCGAACGCGGCAACCCGCCGCGACGAGGAGTTCGGCGAGCACGGACGCCATGTAGTAATGGTCGTCGTCGAACACGACGACTTCGCGGCCCGACGGCCGCAGCCCTGCCATGAGATCGTCGGGCGTGAGGACCGGCATCGCGAGGTCCATCGCCACCGGCTTCGTATGCAACCGCCCCACGCCATCGCGCCGCCAGGCCGATCCCGTCGCGATCGCGACATGGCTGAAGCCGAAGGCCAGCACTTGGTCAACGTCCAGCCGGCTCGCGAGATAGGTCTGGACTGTCGGCATGCGCGCGATCTGGTAGGCGCGATAGTCATGGACGCGAGCCCATGCCGCCAGGCCGGGCAGCTTCGCCTCACGCAGCACGCGGCCTCCGAGCGTCTCTCCTGCTTCCGCGAGGGCGACTTCACAGCCGCGCCGTCCGAGCATCATCGCGGCTTCGAGCCCTGCCGGACCGCCGCCCACCACCAGCACGTTCGCCTCGGATGTCTTGCGGCGGATGCGCTCCGGATGCC
>CAZEDA010000435.1:0-2218 GCA_964510915.1 uncultured Rhodocyclaceae bacterium
GACCGGAACTGCCTCGCGGCAAAGGTCCAGACCATTCGCGACGCGTCAGGCCCCTTGCCGTCGCCGAACGGTTTGCTGGCGGCACCGCCGCTCCAGGCATGCGCCAATCGGTCGACCGCGACCAGGGTCGCGACAGTCATCCCTCTGCGCTGGAAGTCTGTGATGCGCATCGGGTACCGCTTGCCTCGCTGGACATGTCGAGATTGGCCCGCGCTCGCCCCGGCTGCTTCGGCCCAGGCCTGAACCGCGGCTTCGCCGTTCCGGGGCGAGACCACGGTGTCCGCGTCGCCGTGGATCACCAGCAAGGGCGGCCATTCGAATTCTCGGCGGGCCTTCTCCGTACTCGACGACAGGGCCGGAGCTCTGGTCGCCCGGCGCCCGTTCATGGCGCTCAGCGCCGACACGGTGGAGTGCGCGGCACCCGGCGGGACGCCGGAGTGCATCACCAAGGCCTGGAAGCGAACAGGGTACCGGGTAGCCAGCAGCGCGGCCATGCTCGCGCCGGCTGAAAGTCCGGCAATCGCCACCTTCGACTTGTCTACCGGATGCATCAGACAGACCTGGTCGATCGCCTTCATGATGAGAGCCGCTTCGCGGTTCGCCCGACCGGAGTCCGTGTCGAACCAGTTCCAGCACCGTTGCACATTGGCGAGACGATCCTGCTCCGGATACAGCACCAGGAACCGCTCGCGAAGCCCGATCCGGTTCATGCGCGTACTCCCGGCAAAGCTGACAGCGTCCTGCCCGCATCCATGCAGCATGACCATCAGCGGCAGCCGCTCGCCGATGCGAAGGCCGGGCGGGAGATAGAGCCGGTACTGCCTCGCTCCGCCGGCCCCCATCACGACACCGGGAATCCAGGCGCCCGCGCCGGACGGCGGCCTGCGTCTTGCGAAGACGGGTTTCAGTGACTTGGCGAGTGCGCGGGTGCCGGATGTCGCGGCCATCCGCGTCATCGCGACGACACTGCGCGCGAAGATCCCGGCCCAGGCGGACGTCCGGGTCCGCCTTCTCACTGAACTTGTGCCGGCTTGCCTGACTTGGGATGCGCGGCGGTACCCGCGCGGCTTGGCCGGTCTGAGAATCCGAGCATGGCCTTAGCGCACGCTCAAGGCTGTGCCGTCACGCGCCAGATGACGTTGCCCACGTCGTCTGCGACCAGCAACGCGCCCCGCTTGTCGATTGCCACACCCACAGGTCTGCCCATGGCGTCCCCGCGGTCGTCGAGGAAGCCCGTCAGCACATCCAACGGCATACCAGCCGGCTTGCCGTTGCGAAAGGGGACGAACACGACCTTGTAGCCGCTATGAGGCTTGCGGTTCCACGAACCGTGCTGGCCGACGAACATGCCCGCTTCGAATGGCGCCGGCAGACGGTTGCCCACCGAGGAGGCCAGTCCCAGCGAGGCAGTGTGCGGTCCGAGCGCGTAGTCGGGCGCTACCGCACTGGCCACCAGCGCGGGCTGTGGGGGTTCGACCCGCGTGTCTGCATTCTGTCCGTAGTAGCTGTACGGCCAGCCGTAGAACGCCCCCTCGCGGACAGAAGTCAGGTAGTCGGGCACGAGGTCGCTGCCGATCTCGTCCCGCTCGTTCACGACGGCCCAGAGTGTCGCAGCGTCGCTGCCCCATGCCATCCCTACCGGGTTGCGCAGGCCGCTGGCATAGAGGCGGTGAGCACCGGTCGCCACGTCGACTTCCCAGATCGCTGCGCGGCCGCTCTCCACCTCCATGCCGCGCTCTGCGACATTGCTGTTCGAGCCCACGCTCACATAGAGCTTGCTGCCGTCCGGACTCGCCAGCAGGTTCTTCGTCCAGTGGTGGTTGATCGGCCCGCCGGGCAGGTCCACCAGCTTCGTTCCGGAACCCTGGATGACGGTATCGCCTGTCTTGTATGGAAAGCCCAGCACCGCATCGGCATTGGCCACGAAGAGCCGGTCACCTACTAGTGCCATCCCGAAAGGCGAATTGAGCCCGGAGAGCAGCACCGAACGCACTTCCGCCGTCCCGTCGCCGTCGGCATCGCGCAGCAGGGTGATGCGGTTTGCGCTCGGCACGCCCGCGCCAGCGCGCTTCATCACGAGGCTCACCACCCACCCCCTGATGCCCTTGCCGCCATCCGGCTTGGGGGGTGCATTGGTCTCGGCCACCAGCACATCGCCGTTGGGCAGCACCAGCAGCCATCGGGGGTGATCCAGTCCTCTTGCGAACGCTTCGACGCG
>CAZEDA010000435.1:2318-3521 GCA_964510915.1 uncultured Rhodocyclaceae bacterium
CCATCACGATGCGTCGTAGGACGTGCCGTAGAACTCATGCACACCACTTGCCCACTTGCTGTCCGACATGGAGGGCCACCGTTCCTTGTTGAACCCCGGAGCATCCTTCAGGGCCGACTTGGCGACGTCCAGCGTGAAGCGCTTGTTCATGGTGTCCAGCACGAAGGCTGCCCACGGCACGGCAAAGAGCTTGTCGCCCATGCCCAGGACTCCCCCGAACGACAGCACGGCATAGGCAACCTTGCCAGATTTCATGTCGATCATGAACTCCTTGATGTCTCCCAGGTCGTCGCCTTCCTTGTTATAGACATCATTGCCGAGGAGCGTGTTGGCACCCATGAGCGCCGGGCCCGGACCCGAATTGCCGTCGGCGTACATACCGAAATCGTCGCGCGAAACGTAGTTGGTTTCCATGTCTTCTCCTGATGATCGGGTGTCGGGCGAATTCCTCACAAGAAGCGCCCGCGGCGTGTCGAGGATCGGCACACCTTCTGGAGCCAATCTACGCATCGGGTGCACCGCAGTCTGTGCGGCGCGCAACGCAGACAGACCGGAGACAACGCGTAGAGCCGCCACCCTCCACGTCTGAACGACACCGCGGAGCCGCACCCAGAACTCCGGCACGACTGCAGATGCACGAGTACGCGAACGCACAGACTGCGAGCCCCGGGACTCTCTATGGTGTGTGCTCGAGAGACAGCCTCCACAACCACTTGGATTGCGAAGGTGTGACGGGTTTTCTCTCTGCCACGACTGCATCGCCGGTGATTCCGGCGTCCGATCCGCCCTCCACTCTGAAGGAACTCCGATGGCACTTTCCACAGCAGCAACCGCTGACGATCTCGGCGTCACACGGGGCCTCTCCGGCGGCTACACCGAAAACAGAAAGTCCCTCGCCAGCGCCGTTTCCTGGGGCGCCATTGCGGCAGGAGCCGCGGCCGGCGCGTCGCTCTCGCTGATCCTTCTCATCCTCGGCGTCGGCCTCGGGCTTTCCTCCGTATCGCCGTGGGCCCGCGATGGCGTCAGTGCCACGACCTTCGGCGTATCGACGATCGTCTGGCTCACCGTCACGCAGTTGATCGCTTCGGCAGTGGGCGGGTATCTCGCAGGGCGCCTCCGCACCAAGTGGAGCGAGTTGCACACCGACGAGGTGTACTTCCGCGACACCGCCCATGGCTTCCTGTCCTGGGCCGTGGCGTCGCT
>CAZEDA010000436.1:0-3519 GCA_964510915.1 uncultured Rhodocyclaceae bacterium
CCGGAACGTGGCACTATGGCGTGCTATTCGTGATTCCGGCTTTGTTGCCTTGGTCTCGATATGTGTGCATGGAAGGTCGCCAAAGGCTTGCAGGCGACTATCGAAAATCCTTCGGTCTGAGCTCCGGCGTTGCATTTCTGCCGGACCGACGGCCCAGAGAAGAGAGACATGGCAAAGAAACTCGACTACGCCGACCTGATGTCGGAGATCGACAGTTTGAAGGGCGCTTTATCCAGTCTGCGCGAGGCGAACAAGAAATCGGCGCTTTTCGCGGTCGCAGCGGAAATCGTCGTCAATCGTTTCACGCTGGACGAAGTGAGTCGCGCGGTGGGGATGCTCTCGCCAGGGACCCAGCGCCCCAATACGAAACCCGGCAGGAACACTTCGGCCGCTGAGCAAACGATAGCGGCGGAGGCGCATCCGCTCGCCGGGCGCAAGATCCCGCCGAAGTTCAAGCATCCGACCACCTCGCAGACGTGGTCCGGTCGTGGCTCCGTTCCGCGCTGGCTGCGTGAACTGGAAGAATCGGGCGTCGACCGGGAATCCCTGCGAATCGGCCGCGCGCGCCGGGGCAGGAAAGCGAACGCCTGACGAAAGTGGCGGCAAGTCGCGTCTGACTTGCCGCCGAACCTGTTGGCCAGTATCGATCTCCTGCCCGATGCGGTATCCGGCCTCTGCAGGTCAGCCTCGGCACGCCTTTTCGTGCAGTGCTTGCGGCGAAGCACTCAGCGCGACATGAACACCTCATTCGTCGCCACCTGACTACAACATCGTGACATGCGGATGCTGGGGATGCTCCAGCGTCTCCGCAATCAGCCGAAGCGCTCTTTCGCAGGCTTCCATCCCGCCGGGACCGCCCAGACATACCCGCACTGCGTTGGGCGGGTTACCGTCCGTGGAGAACGCGGCGCTCGCCACGACGCCCACACCTTGCGTGCGCAGGAAGGACGCGAACTCCACGACGTTCCAGGTATCCGGCACCGGGAGCCAGAGGTGGAAGCCGTCGGGGTGCGATCTCGGGACATGATCGGCGAGCACGCGGTCCGCCAGCGACTGGCGCAGACGCGATTCGCTGCGCACCGCGTCCAGCACCGCGCGAGCGGTGCCGTCGGTGATCGCACGAATTGCAATCGCGGTGGTCACCGGCGATGCCATGACCGTGGTCGCCCGGAGCGCGCCGGCGAGCCGTTGTGCCTGACGTCCGTCGGGAGCCCGAATGAACGCGATTCGCAATCCGGCCCCGAAACACTTCGAGAGCCCGGACACGTAGTAGGTCAGCGCGGGAGCAAGCGCCGCAAGTGGTGTCGCGCGTTCGACCGGGAGCATTCCATAGGCATCATCCTCGATGATCGGGACGCTGTAGTGGAGAGCGATGTCGGCGAGCGCCTCGCGGCGCGCCATCGAGGTGGTGATGGTCGTCGGATTCTGAATCGTCGGGTTCAGATAGAGCGCCCTGGGTTCGAGGTTCCGGCACGCCTCCTGGAACGCCTGCGCGCTGATCCCCTCGTCGTCCATCGGCAGCCCGAACAGACTGATGCCCAGCTGCGCGGCGATGGCCTTCATGCCCGGGTAGGTGAGGGACTCAACGCAGATGAGTTGCCCCGGACGCGCCAGCAGGGAGACGAGCGCGGCCAGCGCGCTGTGGATGCCGGGGCAGATCAGTAACTGTGAAGGGTCGCAGTCGGGCACCAGTTCCGCGAGCCATTGCGATGCGACGTCACGCTCCGGCGCGCTGCCCCCGAAGTCCTGATAGCGGAGCAACTGATGGATGTCGTCGATCCGCAGTGCCGCCGCCGCGCTCTCGCGCATCCGGTCGAGCAGCACGGGATCGCCCGGTTCGGGGGGCAGATTCATCGTCATCTCGGCACCGCTGCCGCCTCGCAGCGGTAACGAAGGACTGCTTCCCCGCACGTAAGTGCCGGAGCCCTTCCGGGCGTCGATCAGTCCGCGACGGCCGGCTTCCGCATAGCCGCGCGCGGCCGTCGTGTAGTTGATCCCCAGCGAATCCGCGAGCGAACGCAGGGTGGGCAACTGGTCTCTCGGCATCAGTCGGCCCGTGCGCAGGTCCTCGGCGATGAGATCCGCAATCAGGAGGTAGGCAGGCTTTTCGGCCTGGGTCAGATGTCGGATCCAGTGCTGCGGGGGCTTGTTCATGGCGAGGGCGGGCAGGACTCGGGTAACCCGTGCTGATCGCATCGGTACGCAGAAGTGATTGCATCAACAGTGCCACCGTCATTGCCCTCGGCCTGCCCGGGAGCGGACTTCGAATGCGCGAGAAAACAGTGCCGAAAGGCTTGCGTCTGCACCGGATTGAATCAGGAAACTCCCAGTCGTATCAGGCCAAACCGTGTTGCGAAGAGCCGCGCCAAGACGCTTTGCTGATCCGCAGGGCGCGCGACTGCTGAATGATCGCAAAGTGATCGCATGGCGCTACCGAATTGATGGCATGGATGCTGCGATTGCGCAGGCCGTGCGAACCGCGTCGCGGTCTGCCGCATCCCAAACGACAGGAGATAGAACATGCCCGCAGTCACCATGCCTGCCCACAAGAAGGGCGACTTTCTGGTGAATTACGAAGAGAAGGTCTTCGAGGACGTGAAGGCCGAACCGGGCGAGAAGGCCCTGGTGACATTCCATACGGTGGCGTTCGAAGGCTCGATCGGGTTCGTGAACCTGCTGCAGGCCACGCGTCTTCTCCGCAAGGGGTTCGAGACATCCGTTCTCCTGTATGGACCCGGCGTCACGCTTGGCGTGCAGCGCGGCTTCCCCACCCTCGGCGACGAGGCATTTCCCGGTCATCTGAACTTCAACAAGCAGATCACCAAGTTCATCGAGGAAGGCGGCAAGGTCTACGCGTGCCGCTTCGCGCTGCAGGCTCTGTACGGGCACGGCGAGCCGTCCCTGATCGAAGGCATCCGCCCGATCAATCCTCTGGATGTTCTCGACCTCATCCTCCTGCACCGCAAGTCGAACGCCTTCATCCTCGACACCTGGACCGTCTGACATGCCGAGGGCACCCGTCATCCGCGCGGCTGCGGTTCAGCTGACTCCGGTGTTCGACCAGCCGGACGGCACGCTGAACAAGGTCTGCGAAGCCATCGACGCAGCCGCGGCGAAGGGCGCGAACCTCATCGTCTTTCCCGAAACCTTCGTTCCGTACTACCCGTACTTCTCGTTCGTGAAGCCGCCCGTGCTGATGGGGGCGGAGCACATGAAGCTCTACGAGCAGGCCGTGGTCGTGCCGGGGCCGGTGACGGAAGCGGTGAGCCGGCAGGCGAGGTCGCGCGGAATGGTGGTGGTCCTCGGCGTCAACGAAAGAGATCACGGCAGTCTGTACAACACCCAGCTCGTGTTCGACGCCGACGGGACCTTGCGGCTCAAGCGCCGCAAGATCACGCCGACCTATCACGAGCGGATGATCTGGGGGC
The DNA here is from genome assembly GCA_964510915.1 of uncultured Rhodocyclaceae bacterium. Taxonomy (GTDB): domain Bacteria; phylum Pseudomonadota; class Gammaproteobacteria; order Burkholderiales. The sequence goes on from CAZEDA010000436.1 coordinate 3,429, forward strand.
AGGGCGACGCCAGCGGTCTCAAGGTGGTGGACACCGCCGTGGGCCGCGTCGGCGCGCTCGCCTGCTGGGAGCACTACAACCCGCTCGCGCG
>CAZEDA010000437.1:0-3513 GCA_964510915.1 uncultured Rhodocyclaceae bacterium
TCACCCCAGCCGATCGATCACGCTCAACTCGAACGATCCCTGCGACAGATACCAGTCCGACGGCGGCAGGAGGAGCGTCCTGCCCTCCCGCACGCCGAGCAGTTCGGCGATGTCGATGCGGCCTGTCTCAACGTTGACTCCGGGCACGGGTCCGCGGTCCCACGCGCGCGCGGCAGCGCTGAGGATCGCGACAAGGTCCGGGTCATGGAAATGGCCCAGCACGAGTCTCGCCGTGCCGCAGGCGGGCGCCACCTTGAACTGGTCGATGGTGTACTGCATCTGCACCCACTGGCGCAGCGCGGGGCCGCCCGAGGGCTGGGGGAGGTAGCGGCGCTGGATCATCTTGTACTGCTGGCCGCTCAGCCGGAACCAGTCGCGCGCAAAGCCGCGGCGGAACTGCGGATCGCGGAAATGCCTTTGCGCCCAGGGGAAAGCGCTCGGCTGCGCGTTGCGGGCCTTGCCCTTGGTGGCGCCGCAGTCGGTCGCCACCTGCTCCTGCAGATGCTCGTAGGTGAATACGCGGTCGCGTCCGGCGTCGACACCCAGGGCGAACCAGACGTCCGGATCCTGCGAGGCCCCGGTGACATTGCGGAACTGCCCCATGCGCTTCCACAGGCCGAGCACTTCGCGGCCGCTCACCATGGATGTCCAGTTGTCGACGAAGAGGAACGGGCAGAACACCTGCGGGTCGGTCGCGGCGTGGCTGTCGTCCTCCACCCGGCCCACGAGGAAGCGGAAGGCGAGTTCCGACTGGGTCGTGAAATCTTCGGGTGACCGCCACGCGGTGGCCGGCGCGAGTGACTGCATCTTGCCGTAGTGGATGGCCTCGATCACGACCTGCGATGTCGCGGCGACGTAGCGGAAGTACTGTCGCGGCTCTTCCAGGCGTTCGCTCGTGTTGAGCAGCGCGTCGACGAGAAACTGCAGCCGATCGGGGTCCGCCGTGACCTGGAAGCCGGTGATGGCGACGTCCTCGAACCGGTATGGCGGTGGCTCGCGCGGATCGATCCGCACCTCGACGAAGGCCGAGGGCATCGGCAGCACCGCAGGCATGGATCGGCTGTTCGCGCCGAGGAAGCAGGCCAGCTGACCGGCTCGCCCGAATGCACAGGACACCGGCGGCACGGTGGTCGTCTGCGACGGCATCCCGAGGTCCGCCACGAGATCGATGTTCCGGAACCCGCCCGTGGCGCGAACGGTGGCCGCACCGGCAGGAGCGAGCGTGTCGAGTTCACCTTCCCACACCAGCCGCACCGGCTGGCGCAGCACGGCCATCACGGGCGATGTCGTCTCGCGAATCTGCAGCAGCTGGTTCGTCGCGAGCAGGCCGGTGCGAGACGCGGCCAGCGGCTCGCCGGCCTGCGGCCACTCCAGGTGCAGGATCTCCTGATTGTGTCGCGGCGCGTGCGCCCCCGGGACATACACGTCGGTCTTCAGCGTCACCTTCACGGTGCCGCCTCGCCGCGTGATCTGGATGTCGGCACCCCACGCCGGATACCCCAGCTGCTCGCGCAGCAGGCTGAGTGCGGGATGGTTCGCGGTGACGAACACGTAGGGGCAGAACAGCGTGACCTCGTCCTGTCCCTGCTGCCGCACGGGCACGCCCAGCAGGACGATGCGGCACGGGCCGAGGTCCGCACCGACGACATCGCCTTCGATCACGTGCACCCACACGGCGGCTGCCGTAGCGGACAGTGTGGTGCCCGGCTCCGCAATCTCCAGCGCGCGGTCGATGAGGCCCTGCAGCGTCTGCCGCGAGGACGGCACCTGGAAGCTGCTGATGGTGCAGCGGTCGAACGCGAAGAGCGGGGAAGCGTCAGCGACGGGCACGGCGGGCTCCGAGTCCGAAGGCGCGCAGGGGCGAGACCACCGCGCAGTCGCAGGTGTGCAGAGCCTCGCGCAATTCCGCGTGGAACACGCTGGCCGGTGTGCGGAACCCGGCAGGCAGCGAGGCAGTCCGGCGCAGTCGCTCCGCGGCAAACTCGGCCAGGGTGACGGCACTCCACGCAGTGAACGCATAGGTGTCCGCCGCTTCGAAGCGGGCGCGCAGCGTAAGCGCGCCATACGCGTCCTCGCCTTCCACGACGAACACCTGCCGCGCCGAGCTCTGGTCCGACAGCGTGGTCGTGTCCGGCAGCCGCGCGATCTGCGAGCGCAACGCACGCTTCACCGAATCGAACTGCAGCCCCATCGCGGCGACTCCCGTCACCTGGAACCACAGGCGCCGGAGCGTATCGGCCTCGGCGTAGGTCTCGACGTTCTCGACGGTGCGGGCCGTCACATGGGCACTGACGAGATCGGGCAGCTGCACCGCCGCGCACAGCACGGGCGGACCGAAGTCCTCGTCGGCAAAGACGAACGCGCGTTCGAGCTGGCCGACAGGCACGGTGGTGAGGCCGCCCGCACGACGCACCGCGACGCCTTCGCGAGTGGTCTCGAGCAGCGTCGCGAGACTTCCGCGGGACAGGCGCGACGGCGTCGAGACCGCCACTCGCACGGTACGCACGTCCGGCATCGCGTCGCGTATCTCGGCGAGCAGGAAATCCGATGCCGCGACGACGAACCCCGCCCCGGGCATCAGCAGCACGCCCAGCTGCGTGGCGTCGACATTGAGATCGTCCACGCGACGGAAGCTGCCGAACTCGCCCGATACGTCGAGGTAGTGGGTGCGGGTTCGCACGCAGGCTTTCGCGAGAGCCTCTGCCGTCGCGGAGAACGGACCGGCCGCGTTGATGACGATGGCGCGCTGCGACAGAACCGCATCGAGCCGCTTGCGATCGTCCAGCGCCACGGCCTCGCACGGCAGGCCGAGGCTTTCGGCGAGCGGGCGGAGCTTCTCGACATCACGACCGGCGAGCAGCGGAGGCTGCGCCCACAAGGCCCCGGGGCGACGCGCGGGCTGCTGTGCCCAGCGCTGTGCCGCGAGTTCCGCGATCTGCCGGCCCGTGAACCCCGTGGCGCCGTAGATGACGAGACCGGTGCGCGCGGCGGGCGTCGGCATCAGTGGGCTCGCTGCAGGACCCAGGTCACCAGCCCGCCGATGAACTCCCGGTCGGGTGATGCCGGCACATCGGCGAAGAGCGTTTCGAACTCGCGCAGCGCGGCGCCCGCAAGGCCGTGCGCCGTGTGGCGCGCGTACTCGATGGCGTCTGCACGATCGATGAGATCGCGCAGCCACGCGATGTCTTCGGCGGTGCGTGCTTCCCGCGGCTGCGCCAGCAGCTTCGTCAGGCGCGCCTTCTCTCCACGAGTCGCGCTCCTCCACGCGTGAACGAGCATCAGCGTGCGTTTGCCTTCCCACAGATCGCCGCCGATCTCCTTGCCGTAGCGGGCATCGCCGGCGAGGTTGAGGATGTCGTCCTGGATCTGGAAGGCCGCCCCGAGAAAAAAGCCGAAGCGGAAGAACGCCTCCACATCTGCCGACCCGCGCGTGCCGATGAGCGCGCCCACCCGGCACGGGAAGATCGTCGCGAGCCAGCAGGTCTTCTTGAGGATCATGGTGAGGTAGTCGGC
>CAZEDA010000438.1:0-3490 GCA_964510915.1 uncultured Rhodocyclaceae bacterium
CGCAACGGCTTCCGCTTCTTCACGCACTCGATGAACGACAGCGTGATGGGCACGCTCAAGCTGGAAACCCGGCTGCGCCAGGCGATCCGCGAAGGCACGTTCTACCTGCTGTATCAGCCGAAGGTGGAAGCGCGCACCGGCAGCATCGTGGGCATGGAAGCGCTGATCCGCTGGAACGACCCCGAGCTCGGCAACGTCCCGCCCAACGAGTTCGTCCCCGTGGCCGAGCGCCACGGGCTCATCCGCGCGCTCGGCGACTGGGTCCTGAACGCGGCCTGCAAACAGAACGTGGCGTGGCAGCGCGCCGGACTGCCGCCGCTGCCCGTGGCGGTCAACGTCTCGGCGCTCGACTTCGACGATCCCGAACTTCCCGCGCGCATCCGCCGCGCGCTGCTGGAGACCGGTCTCGAGGCGCGCTATCTCGAAATCGAACTCACCGAGAGCGCGCTCATGAAGGACGCGGAGCGCACCACGGCACTGCTGCACGAGATCAAGGCGCTGGGCGTGAGCATCGCCATCGATGACTTCGGCACGGGATACAGTTCCCTCGCCTACCTCGGCACCTTCCCCATCGACCGTCTCAAGATCGACCGCTCCTTCGTGCGCGACCTGCCGTCGGTGAACTCCGCGGCGGAGATCACGCGAGCGATCATCGGCATCGCCAAGCGCCTCAGTCTCAGCGTGGTCGCCGAGGGCGTCGAAACCCAGGATCACGCCAAGTTCCTGCAGGACGAGCAGTGCGACGATCTGCAGGGTTATCTGTTCAGCCGCCCGATCCCCGCGTCGGACTTCGAGGCGATGCTTCGCGGCGGCTCGGTCCACCCGGCCTGACGCTCCGCGGCGTCAGCCGCAACCCTCGCCGTCCTGCGCGGCGACGTCCTTGCTGCGAAGTCCCGGGTCTCCCGCATGCCGTACCGATACAATCGGCGGCCTTGCCGATCGGAGTCTCCCGCCCATGTCCGCCCTGCCCGCTTCCATGCACGCCGTCGAGATCGCCCAGCCCGGCGGTCCCGAAGTCCTTCGCCCCATCGAGCGTCCGGTGCCGGCGCCCCGTCCCGGCGAAGTGCTGATCCGCGTGGAGGCCGCCGGCGTGAACCGTCCCGACGTGCTCCAGCGCATGGGCCTGTATCCCCTGCCGCCCGGCGTGTCCGACCTGCCGGGCCTCGAAGTCGCGGGGACGATCGCGGCGCTGGGCGAAGGCGTGACGCAGTGGAAGCTCGGCGATGCCGTCTGCGCGCTCACGCCGGGCGGCGGCTACGCCGAGTACTGCACAACGCCTGCGGGTCAGTGCCTGCGCGCACCTTCCGGGCTGTCGATGATCGAAGCCGCGTCGCTGCCCGAAACCTTCTTCACGGTCTGGATCAACGTGTTCGACCGTGGCGGCCTCAAGGCCGGCGAGACGTTCCTCGTGCAGGGCGGCTCCAGCGGCATCGGTGTGACCGCCATCCAGATGGCGCGGGCCTTCGGCCATCGCGTCTTCGCGACGGCCGGCAGCGATGAGAAGTGCCGCGCCTGCGAAGCGCTGGGCGCCGAACGCGCGATCAACTACCGCACCGAGGACTTCGTGGCGGTCATCAAGGAACTCACGGCGCGCAAGGGCGTGGATGTGATCCTCGACATGGTCGGCGGTGAGTACGTCCCGCGTGAACTGAAGTGCCTGGCCGCGGATGGTCGTCTGTCGCTGATCGCCTTCCTCGGCGGTTCCACCGCGACGCTCGACATGAGCGACATTCTTTACCGCCGGCTCACGATCACGGGATCCACGCTGCGTCCCCGCAGTGTCGAGTACAAGACCGAGGTCGCCCAGGCGCTGACGCAGAAGGTGTGGCCGCTGGTGGAGTCCCGCGCCATCAAGCCGGTCATCCACAGCACCTTCCCCCTCGCGCAGGCCGCCGACGCCCATCGGCTGATGGAGTCGAGCACGCATGTGGGCAAGATCGTTCTGCGTGTGGCCTGAGTACGCCATGGGACGGTTCGCGGCAGGCTGGCTGAGTGCGGTTGCGCTCCTGCTCCTCGCCCTCGTGGCGGGGAATGCCCCGGCGCGTGAGCCGCTCCCGCTGCCGACGATCACCGCGTCGGAACTCCCGCCCGAGGCGCGCACGACCCTGGCACTCATCCGCGCGGGCGGCCCCTTCCCGTATTCGCGCGACGGCATCGTATTCGGCAACCGGGAGAAGATCCTGCCCCGCAGGCCCTATGGCTACTACCGGGAGTACACCGTGAAGACGCCGGGAAGGCAGGACCGCGGGCCGCGCCGGATCGTGACGGGAGGTCGCACCGAGTACTTCTGGACCGCCGATCACTACGAAAGCTTCTATCGCATTCAGGGGGTCGAGCGATGACACTGACGGAAGCCCTGGCCCGTCGCCGCAATGGCGTGTACTACGTCGACGGGCCGGTCGCCCCGGCGTGCCGTCTCGCGACGCCGCCGGCGAGGCACGTGCTGCTGCACGGCGCGGAAAACCGGTCCGGTCTGCTGACCGGCCTCGGGCGGGCCCTGCGTCTGCCCGACTGGTTCGGCCACAACTGGGATGCCCTGGAGGAGTCGCTGCTGGATCTGCCCCTCGGGCCGGGCGGGCTGGTGCTGGAACTGTCCGGGGTGGAGGCGCTGAGCCATGACGACCCGGCCAGCTTCGCGACCCTCATCGAGATCCTCGTGGCGGCTGCCCGGCAGTGGGACGATCAGGGCGTCCGGTTTCTGGCGGTAATCACCGGCGCGCGGCCGACCGGCAGCACCTTGGAAACTCTGGAGCCGCTTTGATGCCCTCGGCTGGACCCGGCTCCGGGAGCCGGTTTTCCCTCCGTAGGAGAGGCGGTCCGGCCCGGAAGGTTCAGTTGCCGACGGCTTCCGAGTCTTCGGGCGGGCGCACCCAGTCAGGATCGGGTTCGAGGGAAATCAGGCGGGCGAGTTCGGACAGCGCCTGCTGGTAGACGTCCCGCTTGAAGTCCACCACGGCCTCCAGCGGCACCCAGTAGTGCTGCCAGCGCCAGGCATCGAATTCGGGCTTGTCGGACCGGCGCAGGCTCACGTCGCAGTCGCGACCGACGAGGCGCAGGAGAAACCAGATCTGCTTCTGGCCCCGGTAGTTGAAGCGGGGGTCACGGCGGACCCAGTGACGCGGGACGTCGTAGCGGAGCCATTCCCGGGTGCGACCGATGACGCGGACGTGCTCGGGGTCCAGCCCGACTTCTTCCTGCAGTTCGCGGAACATCGCCTCTTCGGGGGTTTCCCCCGACTTGATGCCGCCCTGCGGAAACTGCCAGGCGTGCTCTCTCACACGCTTTGCCCAGAACACCTCGTTCCGGGGATTCAACAGCACGATGCCGACGTTGGGGCGATAACCGTCTCGATCGATCATGGTCGACTTCTTGTGGGCCTCGCTACGATGCGTCGAATTCTTTCACAAACCGACCAGCGACGGAACTGGCGCCACCCCTTCACGCCTTCACGCCTTCACGCCAGATCACACCAGCAACCGATGCTCGCTGT
>CAZEDA010000439.1:0-1655 GCA_964510915.1 uncultured Rhodocyclaceae bacterium
ACCGTGGCAACTCGCGAGTCCGCGAGGCTATCCCCGACAACGTAGGCAAAGCTGTCCTCGCCCGTGTATCCGGCCGCTGGCACGTAACTGAAGCGCCCGTCGGCGCGCAGCAGCAGCGAACCATGGCTCGGGCTTTGGACGATGCGTGCCGTCAATGGGTCGCCGTCCACATCACGCGCGTTGGCCAGCGGGTCGAAGACCAGGGCCTCGCCGGCTGTGGCCGCGAGAGAGGCGTCGCCCAACTGAGGAACATCGTTGACAGGGATGACCGTCAGCTGCACCGAGGCTGCATTCGACACCCGACCGACAGCGTCGATCAGACGGTAACTGAACCCGTCCGCACCGTTGAAGTCGGCCTCGGGACGATAGATAAAGCCGCCATCGGCAGCCAGCACGAGCTGGCCGTGCGCTGGGCCTTGCACCAGTTCGGCACGAAGCGTCTGCCCGAGCGTGATGTCGTTGGCGAGTACGTTCCCGGAGACACCCTCGTCCTCGTCCACCCACACCGCGTCCGGCATGGCCATCGGATCGCGGATGAGCCGGACGTCACTCACCGAGACCTCGCTCGCGATCGTGCCGAAGCCGAGCAGGTCAAAGCTCAGCACCAGCGTCGAGCCCGCCAGCGATTCCGGCAGATCGATGCTGTATCTGACGGTGCCGTCGTCATGCACCAGCTTGCTCAGTGCAGACGCCGTTTTCTCGACCCCGTTGACTTGAAGGTTCAGCACGGCGTCGGACCGGTCGAGCGACGTCCGTCCGGCACCACCCAGCGCGGGGAGACCACTGACAGCGTCCAGGAGTGCAACCTCGAAAGCGTCGTTCGGCCCACGCGCGTTCCCCGACAGCCCACGGGAGTCGACGCGGAACGTGAGCATGCGGTCACCCGCGTTCAGCTTGAATGCCTGGACGAGGCGGGACTGCGCTCCATCGGACTCCCGCAGCATCGCCCCGCCCTGGCCTGACGCCTGCACGCTTCCGCTCGTCCACCAGCCGTTCAGCGACTGCGACGAGAAGCTTGCATTGACCAGTTCCGGGCTCACTGCAAAGGCGTTCCGCACGGGGGACTGGGCGGCCTTCGGCAAGGAGCCCCCGGGTCGTACGTACGTGGTACCGGTCCGGGGAACTGCCTCGGGGGTACTGGCAGCGTTCAACGAGCCGCTCTCCGGCAATCGCCGAAGTCCCGTTTCCAGCATGCCCGACATGACGGCGCCGTGGTCGACCACGTCCTCCAACCCAAGCGCATGGCCCATTTCATGCACCAGCACCGTGAGCAGATCGAGCTTGCCGGCGGCCGGGCTCCGGTCCAGAGCGACCATCGCGGAGCTTACGTCGCTGGACAGGAACTCTTCCGACGTCATGGGCGTGGCATCGACGAACCAGCCGTACCCGGCACCGTCCGGCGAGATCCGCACTTCCAGCCCTTCGGCCTGGCCAGCGACGAATGCAGGCAACTGCTGGATGACGATACTCACGCGGTCCAGCATCGCCGGGTCGGCTCCGGCAGCGAGCCAGTGGTCGCGCGCTGCAGCCACCAGCACTGCCAGCGTGGCCTGGTCGACGACGGCCCCAGTTCCGGCGATGCTGCCGACGGAAACGGCCTGGTTGGCTCTCGGCCCGGTGTAGGGCCGGCTGTCCCGCACGAAGTCGGCGAACGT
>CAZEDA010000439.1:1755-3488 GCA_964510915.1 uncultured Rhodocyclaceae bacterium
GTGTCGTGCAGGTCGACGTTGGGATCGTTCAGGTTCTTCACCTGGCTCAGCTTGGCGTCGATGATCTCGAACTTGTTCGTGCTCGTGTTGAAGATCACCGCGTCGGCGATGATCGGAATCGTGCGTCCGTCAGCCAGAGTGACGTACAGCTTGACCTGGCGCTCCCCGTAATCTGGTCCCCCTTGACGATTCCTCAGCCGGGTCAAGACATCCTCCTCATGGTCACGCGTGATCTGGCGCAGCCGAGGGTCACCGATCTGCAACGGCGTGAAGCCTTCACCATCGTCGTTGGACTCGATCTCTTGTCGGGTGCCTTCACGCTGCTCGTGCAGTTCGTGCTGAACGCCGTCGGAGTAGCCCTTCGCCCCGTTGTGCGTGCTGTCGACGAATGCCTTGAGGTCCGCGTGGGTCTTCGGTCCGCCCGCCTTCAGGAACTGGTGCAGCTTCTTGATCTCGTACAACTCATGAGCGATGGCGACACCGAGGGCATCGACACCGTCTGCGGCAGTGGCGCGCGAGATCTTGATCGTGAGCGGATCGTTCGGCTTGATCAGGTCGTCCACGCTGAACTTGTCGCCGCCCTCTACCAAGTCACCCGAGGCCGGCTTGCGAAGCTGGTACCTCGCCATCACCGCTTCGCCGCCGCTCACAACGTCGCCGACGTCGGCCAGTTCGAACCGCACCACGAGCGGCGGTCCGTCGGCGCTGTTCTTCACCTTGGACAAGGTCACGTCGAGGAAATCGACGTTGTTCTCCCGCCCGAAACGGGTCTGGAACTCATCCGGCGTCAACGAACCGCGCGCCTTCATGGATTCGAGCGCCCGGTCGAACCCGAGGAAGGGGTCGCGAACCCACGTCGGCGTGGACGACTGTTCGTCCTTCTTGGCGAAACCGTCGACCGGCCGGAACTCCGGGACGTTGATGTTCCGGCCCGTGGTCGTAACGGCGTCGGAAGACTTCATCTTCCGGCCTGCGTAGTAGTCCGGTGGCGGCGGTACGTCGGAACTGCCGCGTGAACGAGACGTCGTCAGCTCCTGGGCGGCCTTCAGGAGATTTCGCATTCCCAGGTTGACCTCTTCCACCGCGTCCTGCAGCCTCCGCTCGACCGTGAACAGTTCCTGCGCGGCGCGAACGTTGTCACCCTGCGAGGCCGCAGCACGCGCGGCCTTCCAGTTGGTTGCAGCGGCCTTTGCGTCGCCGTAACTCGCCATCGCTCCGAACAGCGTGGCAACCAGTTCGTCGAGACGTCGTGACTCCTGGCTTTCGTCGCGGTTCTGCTTCAGTGCCACGAGGGCTTTCGCCAGATCCAACGCCGTGGTCGCCGCCGAGATCATCGGGTTGCGCTGCGCCACGTTCAGGATCGGCGTGTAGAACAGCTCCAGCGTGCTCACGTCGCCCCGGTCGTAAGCCTGGACGATGTCGCTGATGGGCGGCAGCTCGATGATGGGCCCCTCCCCGCCGGACATGGCGTGGCCCAGCGCGGCACCACCCCGCATCACCGCGTCCAGCGCCATCAGCGGCATGTCCAGCAGGCCGGTGATCAGGCCCTCGCCGGCCATCGCCAGGCCGCGCGTGATGGTGTTGCCCTGGCCGTCGTACATGACGGTATTGCGCACGTTCCGCGCTTCCTCCATGCGGGCCACCGCGGCGGTGTCGTCCATGTGGAAGGCTCGCCGCGCGCCGACCTCGATGGCGCTCACCGCGCTCATCATGTAGGCACCGATGCGGACCAT
>CAZEDA010000440.1:0-3488 GCA_964510915.1 uncultured Rhodocyclaceae bacterium
TGGAACAAGCTCGCCACGCTCTACTACCTGCAGGAGCGCGACGCCGAATGCCTCGACGCCCTGCACCACGTGCTCGAACTGGAACCCCGCCACTTCGGCGCGATCTGCTCGGCCGCGGAGATCTTCCTGTCCCAGGGAGACCGGGAGGAAGCCGCCTTCGCCTTCGAGGCGGCGCTGCGGATCCACCCGCACCTCGGGGAGGCCCGCCAGCGGCTGGTCGAAATGCACTAGGCGGAGCGATCGCGGATGCTACGCTTCGGCCATGGAATCCTCCTCCTGCTTCAGTCTGCGCGAGCCGCTGTCGGCGTATCTCGAGCGCAACGACTACGTCTCCAGTTCCGCCCTGCGCCGCTTCTCGCGCTCCGGAACGGCGGCGACCGCCGTCAACTCGCTGCCGGTCCCGAAGGAGGCCACCCTGGGGGACGCCCTCCACGCCCTGCTCCTCGAACCCGAACGCTTCGACGACGACTACTTCGGTGTCGATCCTTCCCGGACGGTGCCATCCACGCCTGAAGCGCTCCTCGGCAGGACCTGGCTGTCGGCGGACCACTGCACGGCACTGCAGGCCATGCGCGACGCCATCCTCGCGCACCGGATGCTGCCCCTGCGCGAGTGGTTCGAGCGCGGCGACAAGGAACTCTCGATCTACTGGACGGACGCCGAGGGCGGCCGCTGGAAAGGCCGCCCGGACTGTTTCTGCAGCGAAGTGGTGCTCGAACTGAAGACCACGGTGGACGTGCGGCCGAATGCGTTCGCGAAGGCCCGCAGGCGCTTCGGCTACGACCTCCAGGCCGTCCACTACCTCGAGGGCATCGCCCGGCTCATCGGCCGGACACCGCGCTTCCTCTATGTGGCCGTCGAGTCCGTCCGGCCGCACACGGTCTGGGTGCACGAGCCCAGCCGGGACGAACTGCGCAACGCGCGCGAACACCTGGAAGGCCTCAAGACACGCTTCCGGCTGCAGCGCGATGCCGAGGCGGCGCAGGCATGACCCACTCTCCGGCTGTCGCCGGCGCACTACAGTAGCGCCCGGCTGCACCGATATGCACAATCCTCAGACCCCCGATCACGAGTCCATTTCATGAGACGCGTCACCCTCACCCAGTTCCTCATCGAAGAACAGCGCAAGAAGCAGATCATCCAGTCCGACCTGCGGCTGCTGCTCGAAGTGGTCGCCCGCGCCTGCAAGGCGATCTCCATCGCCATCGGCAAGGGCGGGCTCGCCGACGTGCTGGGCAGCGCCGCGTCGGAAAACGTGCAGGGCGAAGTGCAGAAGAAACTCGACGTGATCTCCAACGAGATCCTGCTCGAGGCCAATGAGTGGGGCGGCCACCTGGCGGCGATGGCCTCCGAGGAGATGGATCACCCCTATGCCATTCCTCACCGGTATCCCAAGGGCGAATACCTGCTGCTGTTCGATCCTCTCGACGGTTCGTCGAACATCGACGTGAACGTATCCGTCGGGACGATCTTCTCGGTGCTGCGCTGCCCGGAAGGCATCGTCCAGCCCGAGGAGCACCACTTTCTCCAGCCCGGCGCGCGTCAGGTCTGCGCCGGCTATGCGGTGTACGGCCCGACGACCCTGCTCGTGCTCACCCTGGGCAGCGGCGTCCACGCCTTCACCCTGGACCGCGAATTCGGCAGCTTCGTGCTGACGCAACGGGATCTCACCATCCCGCCGGAAACGAAGGAGTTCTCGATCAACATGTCGAACATGCGCCACTGGGAGCCCCCCGTGAAGCGCTACATCGAGGAGTTGCTGGCCGGCAAGACGGGCCCCCGCGGCAAGGACTTCAACATGCGCTGGGTGGCCTCGATGGTGGCGGACGTGCATCGGATCATCACCCGCGGCGGCATCTTCATGTATCCGCGCGATGCGCGGGAACCCGACAAGCCCGGCAAGCTGCGGATCATGTACGAGGCCAATCCGATGTCATTCATCGTCGAGCAGGCCGGTGGCGCCGCCACCAACGGCCGTCAGCGCATCCTCGACGTGCAGCCGCAAACCCTCCACGAGCGCGTGGCCGTGTTCCTGGGCTCCCGCAGCGAAGTGGAGCGCGTCACCAGCTACCACCTGGAGTAACACCGCCCCCTCGCGCCGCGTAGCCCGGACGAGCGCCTCTGGCGCGACTCCGGGATCTCACGGCGCCTCACACCCCGTAGCCCGGACGAGCTCCGAAGGAGCGACTCCGGGAACCCACCGCAATCAAGCCTCACGCACGAAAACAACAGACGAAAAAAAACCGGAGGTGACTCCGGTTTTTCGTATCCGACGCAGGCGATGCCTCCCCAGGCCACCGCCCCGCGAACGGAGAATCAGCTCAGGTGCGCGCTGATGAGCTTGGTCATCTCGAACATCGAGACCTGCTTCTTGCCGTCGAAGACCGGCTTCAGCTTGTCGTCGGCGTTGATCATGCGCTTGTTCTTGGCGTCCTGAAGGTTGTGCTTCTTGATGTACTCCCAGACCTTCTTGGTGACTTCGGTCCGGGGCATCGCCTTGTCACCGATCACGGCGGCGAGCGTGGCGCTCGGCGACATCGGCTTCATGAAGGCGGCGTTCGGGGAACGCTTGGCGGGTGCAGCAGCCTTCTTGGCGGGTGCGGCGGCCTTCTTTGCTGCAGGTGCTGCGGCTTTCTTCACGGCAGGGGCGGCCTTCTTGGCTGGGGCGGCGGCTTTCTTGGCGGGAGCTGCCGCCTTCTTCGCTGCGGGTTTCTTGGCGGGTGCCGCCTTCTTGGCTGGGGCGGCGGCTTTCTTGGCAGCAGGTTTCTTGCTTACGGCCATTGTGTTGCCTCCAATCTCGATGTGATTTTGCGATGGTGACGGTGACTAGGCGACCCTGCTAAATGAGCGCTAGCGCGGCTGCGAGAATGCACAATTCATCGGAGCATGACAAGGGCTTACCCTAGATATTTTCTCTATGGGAAACGCGATTGGAGACCCCTGTGCGCCAGGAGTGATCGGCAGACGTTTTGCCGCGACCCGCTCGGGTGCTTCATGGTGCGCTGCGGTGGTACGCTCGAAGGCACTGCATTCTTCCGGACTCTGGAGACGCCGAACATGAAACCGACCCCTTCCCGATTCCTGGTCACGACCCTCGTTCTCGGCGCTCTGGCCGGCACATTCACCGCCGCAGCGCCCGCAATCGCCGAGGACAAGACCGCCCCGAGCGGACGTCTGTACATGGGATACACGGGCACCCAATGGGCGCAGGACTACGGCATCACCCGCGGACGCTGTGACGGCAAGGCCGTTTCCGCCGCCCTCGCGGAACCTGCTGCGGCGCCGGGCACCGCGGCCATCGCACTGATCGCCGGACTCGATCTGGACGCGTCGGACAAGGCCTGCGCGGCCCAGGCGCTGGAACTGCTCCGCAACCATCGCACGGCCCGCTGGAACATCGGCAACGGCGCGCACGCCCTGACCACAGGCGGCGACACCGTCGTGAACGGCCTGCCCTGCCGTCCCTTCGTGCTCAGCGCAAAGGGCCG
>CAZEDA010000441.1:0-3487 GCA_964510915.1 uncultured Rhodocyclaceae bacterium
CAGATTGGCTCCCGCGAGGGAGGCGCTCCAGCCACTGAGTTGCCGGGGCGCCGAGGGGAGGGACAGCCGTCGGATGTTGCTGTCTCATCGGACGCCAAGCTGGGGGCCGACAGTTGCGTTGCGATGGGTCTTCTGGAGCGCAGCCCTTGATCTGGACCCGGTACTTGTCTCAGAGGAGGGCATGACGCGTGTTGGAATTGCCAACATTCTGCATCGAATCACCCAATGAGGGTGGTCATCGCATCGCGTGACGTTTCAACGAAGCTGGACGTTGACCGGCGCAGGAGCGTCACCAGAAACCCTCAATGGGTGGATGCAATACCAGACCCCAAGGACGCGGGGCCTCCCGTTGTCGCTTCACTTTGGGAATCGGGTTTCGAACTCTGCGGGCAGTGCGTCGTTTCGCTCCCAGGATGACCCGTTCGCCCACAGTATGGTCCGCCTCTGCGCGTCGTAGTGCCCCTCGAGCTTCCAGTCGACTGCGTAAACGCGGGACCGCCCGGCGTCGTGCCGGAGTGCGGCCTTCTGCCCGCGTCCGTTCACCGCCACCAACTGGCCGTCGCGAGTGGCCGATACATAGGCCTTCGAGCGGCTCGTTGGCGTCCCGCCGTCGTCGTAGATGCCCGTCAGGTCGCGGAACGTCCCTGCATCCGAGGCGCCGGCGGCCTGCTGCTGCAGGTCGGCGGATAGGCGAGTGAGGAAACTGGAGAAACACGTGACGCCGATGAAGGAGTCGTCCGTCTCCAGGACGTGATAGTAGTCGTGCGTCCACGGACAGAATCGCGTCTCGGCGAGGAGGTACCGGAGTTCCAGCGGAATCCTCACTCGATGATCCGGGACGTTTCGCAGCTTCGCGAACTCCCCAGTGAGGCCGCGCAAGTCGAAACGCCGGGATCTGGTTTCGGCGAGCGCGAACTTCTCATTCGACGAGAACATCGCTGACAGAAACTTCGCGCGGCGCGGATAGTAGTGATAGTCCTTGTAGGCGTAGTTGGTGGAGACAAAGTTGTGGAAGTTTCCGAGCAACACCAGGACGCAGACGACACCACCGACCAGGGGCGAAATCCGTGTCCGTCGCGCGATGAGGTCGCCAGTCCGGAAGACAAGCAGGAGAAACGGCAGTCCCGCGAACACGCCATACCAGTAGATGCCCCAGCGCGGGTGATCGGTGACGCTCATGAGGACGGTGTGAGCCACGAGAGCGGCACCGAACAGGGCGAAGAGGGCGCGCATGCCGAGTTCGGGGGAGGAATCGGGGGCCGGCGGTCGCGCAGCGCGTGCCGAGAAAACTGCCAGGCTGGCCGTGGCCAATACGGCGAGGGCATTGAACATCCCCAGCGCCCGGCCGAGTCCGCTTGCCGAGTTGCCCACGTTCCAGGTCCCGGTCAGGTCACGCACCGCGAAAAAGGCGTTGATCGCGAACAGCTGTGCCAGTTCCACGTAGTGCGATGCGTCCTGACGCAGAGTCACTGTATCGATCGCGCGGTCGAGCAGCTTGTAACGGTCGTCCTGGCAGTGCCGTGCGCAGTCAACCGTAAAGCCGGCGAGTCGATGAAGTTCCGGGAGCAAGGTCGCGATGAACACGGCATAGGCTACGGTCAGGACGACCGCAGCCGACGAGAGCGCTGTGGCGGTTCTCCTGTTGGTCTTGTAGTCCTGCAGCAGCAGGATGACGAACAGAGAGAAGAGGGCGATCTCGTCGGTGAAGAGCCCGATCAGGTAGACCGCGCAGATCGCGACGCTGAGACGACGTACCGCAGCACTGGTGTGTCCGGAGTGGAGCGTCGAGCGAAGCCTCACCAGGAGATAGATGAGCAAGGCCATGCAGAACATGGCCGCAGACTTTCCGGCCCGGAAGTGCATGGTCACGAGGCTGGCGGTGGAGGGCAGGCTCAGATAGAGCGCCACACCGTAACGTGCGAAGGAAGAAGACCGCCAGAGTTCCTTGAACGTGAGGAAGATGATCGGGGGGGTGAGCCCGAGAACGAACAACCACGTGATCGACACCGATGGATGCGGAAAGACCGCTTGATGGAACCAGGTGCGAAACCGGAAATCGACCACGTCCAGTGCATTCGACAACAGGCGCGTGAGCCGGGGCGCACCCGCTTCCATCACCTCCCAGTCGAAGCTCCTCCGCAACGTCTCGGCGAGGTCCGCGCCGGGCGGCGACAGGATTTCCTGATGACGGATGATGTTCTCCGGCTGTTCCCACACCGCCTCGTAGTCGGCGAGGAGGCCGATCATGCACGCCGAAGCGATGAGCAGAGCGAGCCACGAGAGCAACGCACCGGCCGGGCGGATGAGCCCGCGGTCCGGCGGATTCCAGCGCGGGGTCGACAAGGTCACGAAGTCGCCTTGAGGGTAGGTGGCACGGCCCGTCGGTCACGCGCTATGGTGCGGACGGCGTGCAGGGACGGCGCCGAAGCGGCGGACTTGGACTTGCCACCGGCCACTTTTCAGGCGGCGCATGGATGCCACTGTCACACCTCGTTGTGATGGAAGTGTGATGGAACGGCATCCCTGCAACTGACTGGCTTTCCAAGCGCCTGTTTTCATGGCGCCCCGAAGACGAATCGAACGTCCGACCTGCCCCTTAGGAGGGGGCTGCTCTATCCACTGAGCTACCGGGGCGCTGCGGGGCGGATTGTATCCGAGGGGCACCCCGCAGCCGAGTGCCGCGAAGGTTGCAGGTTGCGGGCGGGGCGGTCACTATCGGGCGCATGGCTCTCGATTCCACGGTTCACAAGATTCGCCTGCAGGTCTCCGATCTCGATCGGCAGGTGTATGGCACCCACTCCCTCACCGTCGCGCGGCATCCCTCTGAAACCGAGGAGCGGATGATGGTCCGCGTGCTGGCGTTCGCCCGGCACTCGGACGACGCGCTCGTCTTCGGGCGTGGCCTCAGCAGCGAGGATGAGGCCCCGCTGTCCCGGTCGGATCTCACCGGGCGGCTGGAGTTGTGGATCGCCGTCGGGCTCCCGGACGTGAAGGAACTGCGCAAGGCCTGCGGCCGGGCCGACGAGGTGGTGCTCTACGCGTACGGCGGCCGGCGGGTGGAGCTCTGGTGGCGGCAGAACGAGGCCGAGGCGCGCCGGCTGCGCAATCTCACGGTCTACGAGCTGCCGCAGGAAGGCACGCAGGCGCTCGCGGCGCTGGCGCAGAGGACCATGCAGGTCGAGTGCACCATCCAGGAAGGCCGCGCGTGGTTCTCGCAGGGGGACACCACGGTCGAGATCGAGCCGGTACCATTGCAGGTCCCGGGCGCCTGAGCGCGCCCGATCCGTCTTTCACTTCGAGTCTTTCCCATGCCGGTTCTCACGCTTGCCCGCGTCAGCCATGCCTATGGCCACGTCCCCCTGCTCGACCAGGTCGATCTTTCGGTGGAGCGAGGCGAGCGCATCGGGCTCATCGGCCGCAACGGGGCGGGCAAGTCGACGCTGATGAAGATCATCGCGGGCGAGGTCGCGCCGGACGACGGCGAGGT
>CAZEDA010000442.1:0-1137 GCA_964510915.1 uncultured Rhodocyclaceae bacterium
TCGCGCTGCGCGATGCGTTCCGCAAGATGCGCCACTTCCTCATGACCACGCAGGGGTTGTCCGAGGACGAGGCCGTGTCGCTGATGTCGATCGCAGTGGACTTCGGCGTGACCCAGGTGGTCGACGGCAACTGGGGCATGCACGCGGTGGTGAAGAAGAGTCTGTTCAGCGCGGGAGAGTAAGGCCGCGCCGCTGGAGCGGTGTCGCGCAATGCGGCACCGCCCCGGGCAGAGCCCGGGCTACGTGTTCGTGAATACGTCGTCATCGTAGCCCGGGCTCCGCCCGGGGTGCTTCATGCTCGCGAAGACACCGTCCTCGTTGCCCGGGCTCCACCCGGGGTGCCTCATGTTCGCGAAGACGCCGTCCTCGTTGCCCGGGCTCCGCCCGGGGTGCGGCGATGAAATGTGCGCCCGCTTCAATTCCACCCCGCACGGATGTCTCTTGACGGCGTGCGACGCATCCCCGCTTCGCATCAACGTCCCTCACATCGTTCCACACCCGACGATCGCCGGATGCGAAAACGGAGCAATCACCCACCAGACTCCGCATCACGCTGCGCCTGGATCCACGCCCCCTCCATCGGAAGCTTCTTCGCGAGCGTCGACCCCGGTTCCACCACGCGCCAGAACGGCGTCACCACTTCGAGACCGGCACCCGCGGAGAGGTCCTCCCACGCGGCCTCGGCCACCATGCGCAGGAAGATCGCCGTGGACACAGGGCACATCGCGTCACAGTCGTTGCGTCGGGCCAGTTCGCGCCGCAGCCGCTGAATCGTGCGCGTTTCGCCGTGCGGAATTCGCCGGACGTAGTCGTCGACGATCTGGGGCGTCCCCACGAACAGCATCGACCCGGCCGGGACCCCGGCAAAGTCCGCATCCAGTCGGACGCGCTTCGGCGACTTCCTGATCGCCATCTTTTCCTTCCAGGACTTGCGAGGCGCCTTGCCACCCATCGTGACTCTCCATCGAAGCACACGGTATGGATGCTAGTTCGGACAGCGTCCGGCGCGAATAATCCCCAAAAATCCGTCGGTCCCACAAGGACTTGCCGCTCGAACGCCACAGCTCGATGTCCGGGTTGCGGAGAGACTCCGGCCGGCGCGTAGCCCGGACGAGGCCGCAAGGCCGACTCCGGGGA
>CAZEDA010000442.1:1237-3486 GCA_964510915.1 uncultured Rhodocyclaceae bacterium
CGATTGGGATTTGCGTCGAGTATTACCTTCCCCGGAGTCGCGGCTCCGGTCACTCCATTTGTGTCGGGGCCCACGAACGCCGTAGCCCGGACGAGGCCGCAAGGCCGACTCCGGGGAGCGATCGAGACGAGGGTCGCCCTACGACCTTTCCCCGGAGTCGCGGCTCCCGCCGCTCGTCCGGGCTACGGATACTGGTCACTCCGCTGGCAACGGGATCGGCGCGGCCTCAGGCCAACCCCTCCGCCTTGAGCGCCTCGACAACCTTCGGCCGCGCCGCGACGCGCCCGAGATAAGCCTCCAGATTCGGAAACGACGCAAGACTCAGCGACAGCAATCGCGACCAGCCCACGATGGTGAACGCATAGGCGTCCGCCACCGAGAACTTCCCGGTCAACGTCTCACTCTTCGCGAGTCGCGCATCCAGATCGGCGAAGCGGCGATTGAGCGCCGCGATCGTCGTCTCCTTCACCGACGCCGGGGTGTCACTCCGCCACAGGGGGCTGAAGCCCTTGTGGATCTCGGTCGCGATGAACGCCAGCCACCCGACGGTCTCGAGGCGCTCACGCGTTCCGGCGCGCGGCAGCAGCGCACCGTTCGGGTCCAGATCCCCCACGTACTGCAGGAGTGCGCTCGCTTCGGTATGGCGGCTGCCGTCATCGAGTTCCAGAAGCGGCACATAGCCGCGCGGCGAGATGGTGTAGTAGTCGGTACCGTCGGCGAGCTTGTGCGTGGCGAGATCCACCTTCACAAGTTCCACGGGAATGCCGGCTTCGCGCAGGGCGATATGCACGGCCATCGAGCAGGCGCCGGGGGAGTAGTAGAGCTTCATGGTCGTTCTCCAGGGAAAGGTATGGGTCAGGCCATCACCGCACGTGTCGGTGCGGTGCGCGTCGAATCTGCCGGGACGAATCGGTCGCTGGTGCGCAGCGCGAGCGCGCCGTCACCGGCCAGCCAGAGCGCCAGCGAAGCAACCGTCAGAAATACAGGGTACTCCCAGCCGCCGCCGGCGTTCGTGTGCAACCACCCATTGGGCATATGTACCCAGGCCGCAGCCAGCATGACCGGCGCGAGCGCCAGGGACACTTGCCTCGGGTAGACACCGAGTACGAGCGCAATGCCGCCCAGCAGTTCCACCGCGAATACGGGATAGGCGAGAACGCCGGGAATGCCCACCGAAGCAAAGAACTGCGCGGTGCCGGGCAATGTAAAGACGAACAACTTGAGCAGGGCGTGTGCAATCCACATCACGCCGAGGGCGACGCGAAGGAGAGTGATGCCGTAGTTCCGGGAAGAAGCATTCATGGGGGGACTCCGTTGTGCAAAGGACAGCCCCACTCTATTCTTGCGCCATCGCAATGAAAACAGGCGGTAATGCAATCCATGAATGCAGAAACGCAATGCCAGCTGGAGGCCGCCGACCTCGCCGTCGTGCTCGCCATCACGCGGGGCGGCACGCTCGCCAAGGCAGGTGAGCGGCTCAAGGTGGATGCCTCGACGGTCTTTCGCTCGATGCAGCGCATCGAGAAGGCGCTCGGCCAGACGCTGTTCGAGCGATCCCGCCAGGGCTACCAGCCCACCCAGCTCGCCATGGATCTGTGCAGCCACGCCGAGCGGGTCGAGGCCGCTCTGGAAGCCGCCCGCGCGGAGGTCCAGCAGCGCGCCGGCACTGCCACGGGCACGGTGCGCATCACCACGACGGACACCATCCTGAATGGGTTGCTCCTGCCCGTGCTGCCCGCACTGGCCGTACAGCATCCGAAGCTGCAGCTCGAACTGGTCGCCACCAACGAGTTCGTGAGCCTGGCGAGACGAGACGCGGACATCGCCTTGCGCGCCACCACCGCGCCGCCACCGCATCTGGTCGGCCGTCCCTTGCAGCCGCTCCACTTCGCGCTCTACGCGCCAAGACGCTATCGGGGCCGCAGCCTCGACGACGTCATCGCCGACGGCGTCGACTGGATCGTCGTGGACGACTACGTGCCCGAGCACGCTTCCGTCCGATGGCGACAGAAACGACTGCCCAAGGTGGTCCCGCGCTATCAGGTGAACAGCATCAGCGCGGTGTGCGAAGCCATCGCCGCCGGACTGGGCGTCGGCATCGCGCCGACCTTCCTGTGCGAGCACCGGAAGGACATGAAGCGACTCGGCGACACCATCGCGGAGTGCGACAGTCAGCTATGGCTGCTCTCACATCCGGAGTCGCGGCACGTGCGGCGCGTGGCCGTGGTGGTGGCGCATCTCGCGGAACA
>CAZEDA010000443.1:0-3482 GCA_964510915.1 uncultured Rhodocyclaceae bacterium
TGCGGACCTTCCCTAGAATCGGGCTCTGAGCGCTGAACGGAGATCCCGCCGATGTCCTCGCTGAAACCGCAAGCTGCCGCGCCGGCAGCGCTGATCCAGGTCCTTCTCCCGGCGCGGATGAACGGCGCCGTTTCCATCGCAGCCGCCGCCCGCCACCGGTGGGCGCCGTGAACCGCCGCACGTTCCTCTCGGGCCTCACGGGCGCGGGCGTGGTCGCCGGGCTGGCGAGGGCGGCGCCCGACGAACAGGCCCACACCTGTCTCCACGCCGGGCCGGCGCTCGCCCGCTATGGGTTCGGGGACGGGCACCCTCTCGGCATGGATCGCCAGGGCGCTTTTCTGGAGGAAAGCCTGGCCCGCGGACTGCACGATCGTGTCCGGCTGGTGAGCGCGGCGCCGCCGGCCAGCCACGAGGAACTGGTGCGATTCCATTCGCCGGGCCTGGTGGAGCGGGTCCGGACGGCCGAGTCCGTCGGGCTGGACTTCCTGGACGACGGGGACACCCCCGTGTTTCCGGGTGTGCACGAGGCCGCCTCGGCGGTGGTCGGCGCGGCCCTGGACGGCATGCGCCGCATCCTGCGAGGGGAGTGCCTCCGGACTTTCCAGCCGATCGGCGGACTGCACCATGCCGGGCCCGGGCATTCGGCGGGGTTCTGCGTCTACAGCGATCTGGGCGTGGTGATCGAGTCCCTGCGGGAAGAGTTCGGCGTTCGACGGGTGGCTTACATCGACATCGACGTCCACCACGGCGACGGCATCTTCTACGCCTATGAATCCGATCCCGACCTCATCTTCGCGGACATCCACGAGGACGGCCGCAGTCTCTATCCGGGGACCGGCCGCGCGGACGAGACCGGGCGCGGCGCTGCGACCGGCACCAAGCTGAACCTCCCCCTCGCATCGGGCTCGGACGACACCGCATTCCTGGCTGCGTGGCCACTGGTGGAGGAACACCTGGCCCGGTTTCCGCCGGACTTCCTGCTGTTCCAGTGCGGCGCCGATGGGCTCGCGGGCGACCCGCTGGCCCACCTTCGCTACTCTCCGGCAGTGCACCTTCATGCGGCACGACGGGTCCGATGGCTCGCCGAGCGCTACTGTGCCGGTCGCTTGATGGCGTTCGGTGGCGGTGGATACGACCGGCGCAACCTTGCCCAGGCCTGGAGCAATGTGCTCGCCGGCCTGCTCGGGGATTGAGCGGCTGACGGATTGTCCGCACCGCGATGGTGCCTCTCGGGCAGGTCCCGGTCGGATCGACGGCGGGTTTCCCTCCTTGAGACCCCGTCCGGGGTCCGTGGCACACGCGTTGCGAAGGCAAGAGCTGTCCTGGACGAAGTTCGAACCTCCGTCCGGGCGGGGCGGGGGTCCCCGATGAGGTTCGCGGGCACCCGCATGTCATTTCCCAGACTCTGGATCACCGCATGACCACCATCGAGGCCGAGGCCGCCGACCCGAGCTCCGCTGTGCCCGGTCCTTCCGGAACTGCCAGCCATGCCGACCGGCTGGCCGTCGGCTGCTCGAGCCTCGCCGTACCCGGCAAGTGGAACGAGGACCGTGTCGGGCTGGCCAATCCGACGCCGGCCGAATGGCGTTCGCATGGGCTCGCCGTGGCGGTGGCAGACGGGATCGGCGGCGACGGCTCCGGCGCCTTCGCGGCCGCGGTGGCCCTGCGGACCATTCTGCGCGACTACTACGCGACGCCGGTCGCCTGGGGGCCGCGCAAGGCGATCGACCGGGTACTGCGCGCCTGCAACGACTGGCTCCACGGCCAGAACCAGCGCCGCAAGGACAACGACGCAGCGCTCACGACCCTGTCGGTCGTGGTGTTCACGCAGGACCACTACCATCTGGCCCATGTGGGGGACACGCGGGTCTACCGGTTCCGGGATGGAACCGCGAAGCAGCTGACGACCGACCACTGCTGGCCGAGACACGACCTGCGGCACGTGCCGAAGCGGGCCCTCGGACTCGACAGCCATCTGGTGGTCGACTATGCGGATGGCGTTCTGCTGCCTGGCGACACCTTCCTGCTTGCCACCGACGGTGTCTGGGAAGTCCTGGGGGATCGACAGCTCGGAGAGACGGTTTCCAAGTTTCCCAGGCCGCAGGCCTGCGCGGATGCACTGGTGGCGCAGGCGATGGACCGCCAGTCCCGCTACATGGGCCGCAACGATGCGAGTTGCGCCCTGATCACCGTGGAGGCGGGACCTCCGGTCTGAGGAGGTCCGCGGTTGCGCCCGACCGGGGTTTTCCGCCATCAGCAGGGCCATTGCTGCGGGACGGTCCGGGCGTTTGGATCGTCGATGCGCTTGGGCTAAACTCCAAGTCTCTTGGCGGCTGGTCGGAGCAGGAACCGACTGTCCGTACCGGTATCCAAGGTCGCGGGTCGGGGCCGTTCCCGGCATGCCAGCGCGATTTCCGCCGCGGGCACCTCCCGGCTCCCGCCACCTTCCCCGTCATCACCCCTCAGAGGATTTCTGCATGGAACACACCCTGCCGGCGTTGCCCTACGCGATGGACGCCCTCGCGCCCCACATCTCCAAGGAAACCTTCGAGTTTCACTACGGCAAGCACCATCAGGCCTACGTCACCAACCTGAACAACCTGATCAAGGGCACCGAGTTCGAGAACCTCGCCCTGGAAGACATCATCAGGAAGTCCTCCGGCGGCATCTTCAACAACTCCGCCCAGGTCTGGAACCACACCTTCTTCTGGCACAGCATGAAGCCCGGTGGCGGCGGCGCCCCGACCGGCGCGCTGGCCGATGCCATCAGCAAGAAGTGGGGCTCCTTCGATGCCTTCAAGGAAGCCTTCACGAAGAGCGCGGTGGGCAACTTCGGCTCCGGCTGGACCTGGCTCGTGAAGAAGGCCGACGGCTCGGTGGACATCGTCAACACCAGCAACGCCGGCACGACGCTCACGGGCGGCGACAAGGCGCTCCTCACCATCGACGTGTGGGAGCATGCGTACTACATCGATTTCCGCAACGCGCGGCCCAAGTTCGTGGAAACCTTCCTGAACTCCCTGGCCAACTGGGACTTCGCGGCGAAGAACTTCGCCTGACACCGGTTCGCCCAGTCCGGGCGCGGCGCGATCAGCAATACGGAAAGGCCGTCTTCGGACGGCCTTTTTTTTCGGCCGAAACACGACATCCAAGTGGGGATGTCTCAAGTTCATCCGCCGGGCGACGTTACCGCTGGGGCCACAATGACAATACCGACCCGATCCCTGTGACCCGACCTGCCACCGCCTCAAGAGAACCACTGCCGGAGTGGATCGCCGCTGCGGCGGCGGGCCTCGTCTTCGCGTTGGGCCTAACGCTCAGCCTGCTGTGGTGGCAGAAGTCCGAATCGGACCTGCTCCGGCGCTACGAATCCCGGTTTGCGGAACTGGCCGACCGGACTGCCAAGCGGTTCGACGAACGCCTGCTCACCCATGGCCAGACGCTCCGGGGGCTCGCCGCGTTCATCGAGTCGTCGCCGGCCG
>CAZEDA010000444.1:0-3480 GCA_964510915.1 uncultured Rhodocyclaceae bacterium
AGGTCCTGAAGATCGATCTCATGATCTTCGTCTCCATCGCGGTCCTGATCGAGAAGAAGCATATCCAGTGGTTCATCGCGACCATGGTGTTCTCGCTCGCCTTCTACGGTGTCAAGGGGGGGATCTTCACCATTCTGAAAGGCGGATCCGAGCGGGTGTGGGGGCCCGGGGGCTTCATTGGCGGGAACAACGAGATCGCGCTGGCCCTCATCACCATCATTCCGTTCATGTACTACCTGTACACCATCACCGACAAGAAGTGGATCCGGCGGGGGCTGATGGCCTCCACGCTTCTCACGGCGGCGGCGGCGGTCGGGAGCCAGTCCCGCGGGGCGCTGCTCGGCATCATCGCGATGGCGGGCTTCCTCTGGTATCGCAGCGACAAGAAGGTGCCGATCGGCATGGCCATGATGGTGTTCGGCATCGCCCTGGTGGCTTTCATGCCGGACTCCTGGACCGAGCGGATGCACACGATCAAGACCTACGACCAGGATGCCTCGGCCCTGGGGCGGATCAACGCGTGGATCATGTGCTGGAATCTGTCGCTCGACCGGCCCATCGGCGGCGGCTTTGCCATCTACGGTCCCGACATGTTCGCGTTGTACTCGCCCAATCCCGAAGACATCCACGCGGCCCACTCCATCTACTTCCAGATCCTCGGCGAGCAGGGCTGGCCGGGGCTGTTTCTCTGGATGATGATCTGGGTGTACACGTGGCGAGCGGCCGGCTGGCTCCGCAAGACCGGCAGGGAGTCGCCCGAAACCAACTGGTGCAGCGTGCTGGGCTCGATGTGTCAGGTGAGCATGATCGGCTTCGCGGCCGGGGGATCGTTCCTGAGCCTTGCCTACTTCGATCTTCCGTACAACGTCATGGTCGTGGTGGTCTGTACCAAGCAGTGGCTGGTGTCCCAGCGTGCCCGGACGGCCCGCGCGGTCAATCCGATGCGCCAGCTTTCCCCGGCGAGCTGAATGCCGTCGCCTTCCCGCAGGGCTCACCGCTCGCCTGAGCAAGCTGAATGCAGCGCGTCGGGCACCGCCTCCGGATCCTTCGTCCGCGCCGCTGTGTGTTTTTTCCCCAGGCAACCGGTCCGCGTCCGTGGTCCGTTCGACCGAGTCCGAACCGATGGATGAAATCCTCTTCCTGTCGCATCGCATCCCCTACCCGCCGAACAAGGGGGACAAGATCCGGTCGTTCCACCTTCTCAAGCATCTGGCCGCCCGGTTCAAGGTGCATGTCGGTACCTTCGTCGATGACCCCGAGGATTGGCAGTATCTGCCGCAACTCAAGGCGTTCTGCGCAGAGACGTGCGTACTGCCGCTATCCAGGCGCGCGAGCACGTTGCGGGGATTGACGGGTTTCCTCAACGGGAGCCCGCTGACGCTCCCGTACTACCGGCATGCCACGCTGCAGCGCTGGGTCGATGACCGGATCGCGACCGGGAAGATCCGGTGCGGGGTGGTGTTTTCGTCGTCGATGGCGCAGTACCTGGAAAAGCACGGAGGTCTGCGGCGCATCGCGGACCTCGTGGACGTGGATTCCGACAAGTGGGCGCAGTACGCCGCGCGCGCGTCCTTTCCGAAGCGCTGGGTCTTTGCGCGGGAAGGCAGGACGCTGCTCGATTACGAGCGGCAAGTCGCGGAGTCCTTTGACGCGACGTTTCTCGTTTCCCGGGCCGAAGCCGCACTCCTGCGCAAGCTGGTGCCGTCCGCCGCGGAGCGAATCCAGCATTTCAACAACGGTGTCGACACAGAGTACTTCTCACCCGAGACCGCGCACGATTCCCCGTTCAGTCCGGACGAGAAGGCGATCGTCTTCACTGGCGCCATGGACTACTGGCCCAATGTCGACGCCGTGACGTGGTTCGCCGACGAGGTGCTCCCCGGCCTCCGTCAGCGTTGTCCCGAGGCCGTGTTCGTCATCGTCGGCACCCGACCGTCCCCCGCCGTTCTTGAACTGAAGAAGCGACCCGGCGTCCGGGTCACCGGTTCCGTGCCCGATGTCCGGCCTTATCTCGCGCATGCCAGCCTCGTGGTCGCTCCCCTGCGCGTCGCGCGCGGCATCCAGAACAAGGTGCTGGAGGCGATGGCGATGGCGCAGGCGGTTCTGACCTCGCCGGCTGCGCTGGAAGGCATCGAGGCGGAACCGGGGAAGGACCTGCTCCTCGCGGAATCGGCAGCGGACGCCATCGATGCGGCGGCAGCCTATCTCGCGTCGCCCGACCGGTCCATCGGATCGAATGCCCGCGCTCGCGTACTGTCCAGCTATGGCTGGGCGCCGAGTCTGGCGCCGGTGCTCGATGCGATCAGCGGGGCCGCGCCTGCACTCGCATGATTCCGGAATGCGGCCGGCGGCATCGGCCGCAATGCAGGCGGACGCCGGCGTGGTCGGTCTCGCGAGAGGCCGCTTCGGCCCAGGGATGCCCGGCCGATGGAATGGTTCCTGCTGCCCCTTCGCGCACCTGATTCCTGCTCGCGGCGACGCCCCCTCCTGCCGATGAGGCTTCCCGATACCACCGGGCCCCGGTCCTCGCGACCGATGTCCCGGCTTCAACGACACCAACATGCTGCGAATCCTCCACATCCTTGACCATTCGCTCCCGCTGCACAGCGGGTATGCGTTCCGGACCGTGTCGATTCTTCGGGAGCAGCGGGCACTCGGATGGGAGACCGTCCACCTGACCTCTCCAAAGCAGGGGCAATGCGCGTCCCTCGAGGAGACGGCGGATGGCTGGAGCTTCTACCGCACCCCGGTGGATGACCGCGGTGGCGGCACGCTCCCGGGTTTGTCGGAGGTTGACCAGATGCGTCGCACCGCCCGGCGACTGGCCGAGGTGGTGGAGAAGACGAAGCCCGATGTCCTGCATGCACACTCGCCCGTGCTCAATGCCCTGCCAGCGCTGTGGGTGGGCCGTCGCAAGGGCATTCCAGTCGTCTACGAAGTCCGGGCGCTGTGGGAAGCGGCGGCGGTGGACCACGGCACCACCACCGAGGGCAGCCTGCGCTATCGATTCTCGCGGGCTCTCGAAACCTTTGCCCTGAAGCGGGTCGATCACATCACGACGATCTGCGAGGGCCTGCGCGGCGACATCGCCTCGCGCGGGATCTCGAAAGATCGCATCACCGTCATTCCGAATGCCGTCGACACGAATGAGTTCCAGATGCGCGGCCCCGCAGACCCGCAACTCGTGACCTCGCTCGGACTCGACGGGGCAACGGTCCTCGGGTTCGCGGGATCGTTCTACGCGTATGAAGGGCTCGACCTCCTCATGGCCGCCATGCCGGGACTTCTCGCGAAGCGCCCGAACACCAAGCTACTGCTCGTCGGCGGTGGCGTGCAGGATGCCGCTCTCAAGCAGCAGGCCAAGGCTCTCGGCGTTGCCGACAGCGTCATTTTCACGGGACGGGTTCCGCACGACCAGGTGCAGAGCTACTACGACCTGATCGACGTTCTCGTGTATCCCAGACACTCGATGGTGCTCAC
>CAZEDA010000445.1:0-3471 GCA_964510915.1 uncultured Rhodocyclaceae bacterium
GCGAGCCAGCAGGTCTTCTTGAGGATCATGGTGAGGTAGTCGGCGTCGGACACGTCCATGCGGTTGTCGTGCCGCCACCCCAGCTCCAGCGCCTGTCCCTCGGCGGACTCCCACGCCATGCGTTCGGTTTCCTCGAGGATGCGAAACGCGAGCGCCGGGCCCAGTCGCAGGCTGTTGTCCCGCAGCGGGCGCAGGCTGAGCAGGCTCAGCGTGTCACCGGCATTGAGCGCGAGCGGCACGCCGTGCAACCGGTGCAGTGCCGGGTGACCGCGGCGCTCGTCGCTGCCGTCCTCGATGTCGTCGTGGATCAGCATCGCGTTGTGCAGCAGCTCGATGGCCACGGCAGTCGGCAGGGCGTCCTCGAAGCGGGCACCGAAGGCCCGCGCGGTGGCGAGACACAGACACGAGCGCATCATCTTGCCGCCGCGCAACGGGTAGTCGCTGACGAGTGCGTCGAGATACGGCCGCTGCGCCACCGATGGCAGGACACCTCGCACGGCCTCGCGCACACGCGCGCCGTACTCGCTCAGCGTGCTCTGCACACGCTCGGGCGCGTCCAGCAGGCCGGGATCCGAGACGACTCCCACGGCGGACTCAGACCTTGCGCAGCGTGAGTTCGAGCAGCCCGGCCGGCGTGTCGCCGTCGAGCACCACCCCGCGGTAGACGCCCGGGGCAGCACCGCGCCCGACCTTCACGGTGACTTCCCACACACCGCCGGCTTCCGCCATGGCACCGATCTGCGCGTCCAGCAGTTGCGACTTGCCGTCGACCTTGCCCACGAGACCATCGCACGACGGCGTTTCAGTCGTCGGCTTGCGCGACAGCGCGAGCGATCCGCTTGCCGCCATGCGATCACAGACGACGAGGACGCGACCGCCCGGCCCGGCCTTAGCCACACCGCCGACGCCCCCGAGCGACTGCGACACGGACCGCAGCGCATCGAGGTACTGCTGCAGCAGGACATCCCACGAGAGGCGGCTCGCATCGCCCTCGCCGCCCGTCACCGTGCCGGGCACCTTGCCCGCCAGCAGTTCGCGCAATCGGGCGATCAGCGCAGACCATTCGCTGGCACCACCCTCCCCGCCCAGCGCCTGCGCGAGCAGCTGTGTGTTGCTCGACGCGTTCTCGACCAGATGGGTGGCCATGTCGCCGACCGCCTTGGCCGTGTGCAGCGTCTGCGCAAAGGCTTCGCCGGGATCGCCGCGCCCGAGCGCAGCAGAGGCCTTCTGCAGACTCTCCGCCGCGGCCTTGCTCTTGTGCATCTGTTCCTCGGCCACCTGGTACCCGAGCTTCACGGCGCGCGTGACGGCATCCTCGACGGCATCGGTGTTCCGGCGACGCTTGCCGTCCGTCCTGGGCGGCGGCGTGCGGCTCGCTTCCGGCTCGGGCGGCGCAGCGTCGGCCTTCACATAGCCTTGCGGGCCGCGCTTCGGGCCGGTGCGCTCGGCCTTCGGACGCATGCGACGCAACGCGGCACCGGGTTGGGAGGCAGTCTTCTTCTTCGAGTCACGGGAGGCGGCCATGGGTTGCCTTGCGGGTCAGGGGTGATCGAATCCGACGATATCCGAAAGCGCCGGAAAACCGGAGAGCGAATGCGCGGCGAGGCGGCCGGACATCACGGCGGCTTCGATGCAGCCGCCATGAAAGCCGCATGCCGTCCAGTCGCCCGCGACCGTGAGGTTCACGATGCTGTCGTCCAGCGGAGAGAGGCGGAATGCGCTGCTGCCCGGCACGGTGAGCACGTAGCGGTCGGAGGGCTGAAGCGCCACACACCAGAACTGCGAATCGAACGCCGACGGGTCGAAGCGGGGTTCGTCCGGGCGCTCGGAATCCACCAGCAGGGACCAGTCGAAGCCGCGGTCCTTGCCGGAGCCAATCATGGCGTCGGGCCAGAGCGCGCCGATCTTCTGGTCGAGGAAGGTGACGGCCTGCTCGCGGACTTGGTCGTGCAGCGCGCGCTCGTGCCGGCGGATTTCTTCCAGCGCCTTGGCAGTCGCGGCAGCGCTGAGACGACCGGACTGCAGCGCCTTCGCCTGCGCCCAGGCCTCGGTCTCGTCGACCGGGTGCGGGAGATCGTCGCAGGCCCCGCAGAAGTACGCGAGCGATCGCGGCACGGGCTTCGGCCCCCAGTCCTCGGCGGGCACGATGTGCGTCATGTCGGCCCACGTGTCGAAGGGCTCCTCGAAGCCGGACAGCGTCACGGGCGGATCGCGCCAGCCCAGCGCCGGCATCTCCTTGCGCATCCAGATCTGCGCGGCCTGCGTGGCGACGGTCTTCATGTGGCGCAGCATCGCTGCCCACCGCGGCTGCGCGACGAGATTGCCGTCGAGGCAGCGGATCGCGCCCAGCCCGACGGCCAGCACGGCCATGTGGAAGTCGCGTCCCGCCTGCAGCCGCACCGGTGCGCCGACGCTGCGGCGATCCCACGCGGATTCGAAATCGCGATCGCGGTCGGTGTCCGGCGCGAGCTGGTCGAAATCCGGCTTCGACGGCCAGGCGGGCATGCGGCGACCGTCGGGCGCGCCGCCGACCGTGACGTTTACGAGCGGCTCGTACGTCGTCTGCCCTTTGCGCAGTGCCGCCTGCCGGCCGAAGACGAGTTCCTTCACGTACACGTTGTCGGCATCGGCGGTATCGAGCTCGATGCCGTCCAGCCGATGGAAGAACTCGAAGCGCACGCCGCGCGCGACCAGCAGCTGGTACATCGGCGCGAACACGACATCGGCGAGGGACGAGCGCATCCGCCAGAACAGCGCCCCGCGGTACGTGTAGAACATGCGCATCGCGCAGCGCAGGGCCTGTCCCGCCGCGAGGCCGGAGGGACGACCGTCCACCCGGCTGTCGGCGAAGGCCATGTCGTACAGGCCCTTCAGGATCGGCGAGGCCAGGGACGCGTGCGTGGCGCCGTGGCGTTCGAGCCAGTCGCGCGCATCGAACTCGTCGATGGCGTCGAGGCCATCTTCGTCGAACAGGAGATCGTCGCGCAGGATGCCGACGATGGAAGTCATCACGAGATCGATGATCTCGGTCTTGCGGCGCAGACGCGGATCGATGCGCACCACGTCCTCCAGCTGACGGCGGACGTTCGCGGCGAGCGCATCGAGGAATTCGAGAAACACGAACCGGTCGCTCGGCAGCGCGGAACGGCCCTTGAGCAGCGTCTCGAGAATGAGCGCGCCCTGCAGCACGCCTGCAGCGGTGGTGAGCACGCCCACACGCAGCAGACGCGTCAGCGTGTCGACGAGCAGACGCGGCGTGAGCCGCGCGAACTCGGCTTCGCCGTCGTCGAGCGCCTGGTCCAGAGCGGAACGGGTACCGGCCTGCCCCGGCGTACCTCCCTCGCCCGCCGTGCGCAGCGTGCTGAACATCAGCGTGCGCAGCAGGACGACGGCGCGGGCGAGGTAGTTCTTGAGCGTGAAGGGATTGGCGTCACCTTCGAGAGGATCCCCCGGCAGCCCGGGCGTCGGCGG
>CAZEDA010000446.1:0-3466 GCA_964510915.1 uncultured Rhodocyclaceae bacterium
CGAGCCAGGCCGTCCGCGTTGCCATGGAAAGATCGGGCAGGAGCCAGGACATGGCGCGCAGCGCGTCGGCCAGCAGTGTCATGGACCAGTCGTCCGTGCGAAACGGACTGGCGGTGGCAATGAGCACGATGGCCGCCATGGACCGGCTCAGGAGATAGAGGCCGAGTACGAAAGCCGTGCCGACCATCAAGTGACTCCAGGTGACCGCACAGAACACGGCGGCTGCGGACACCATCCAGCATTCGAGCACCAGCGAAGCGATCCACGTGAGTCCCGGGCCGGGAGCGGTCCACGCGAGCATCGGCAACGCCAGCACCAGCGCGAACAAGGTCGCCACCGTCATGTATCCGAGCAATTTGCCGAGCAGGTACTCGCCGCGCTCCAGATCGACGGAAAGAAGCAGGTCGGTCACCTTGTCCTGGGACTCCCGCAGCATGCTCGACAGCACGTGGAGACACGTGATGAATACGGCGCAGAGGCGAATGGCCGGCGCAAGAAATGCAATCTGCAGACGATCACTTTCCGTGAGGGCAAGTGACCGGGCGAAGAGGCTGAACGCCAGGAGAATCGCAGACAGGAACAGCGCTGCCCAGACGAGCCGGGTACGGCGCGCTTCGATCAGCGTGAAGGCAGCGATCGCGCGCACGCGGCGGAGTCGGGCTGCTGTAGTCGCATCGGCCATGAGGGTGATAGCGTAGCGGCATGACGGTACCGCACTCAAGCTCTAATCCACCCGGGTCCTCGCCGGAGGTGACGTACCCCGTCAATCCGGAAGCGGACGATCGATGGCTGGGGCCGAATCTCGCTCTGGGCCTCATGCTGCTCGTTCTGCACATGGGGCTGATGGTCGGCATCGGGTCCGGACCGTCGAGGGCGTTCCTGCTCGCGCATTTCGGACTCTTTCTGCTCTGGCAGCCCCTCTGGCAGGGCGCGGACAAGCTCGTCGCCGGTCGGGCGATGCTCATCGTACTGGGCGGCGCAGCCCTGGCGTGGTGGAGTTCGTGGTGGCTGATGGCACTCTGGATCGCCGTCCTGTTCTCGCTCATCGGCGGCAACGTGCCGGGAATGCGCGCCTTGCGGCCGCGGCTCGCGCCAGTTCTCGCGGCGGTCTACCTGCTGACTGTTCTCCTGGTGTGGGTCGTTCCGCATATCACCCGCGTGTTCGATCCGCAGACCTTGCTCGTGGTGTTCGTCCGCTACGTGCTGCCCATCCCGCTCCTGGCGGTGCTGGTGGTTCCACCGGGAGCACGCAACCAGTCACCGCGATATCCGGTCGACCTCGTATACAGCGTCATGCTGTTCCTGCTCGTGATCGTCCTCGTCCTGGGCGCCATGTTCGTCCAGCAGATCACACAGCGCGACTACGCCGTGTCGCTGCTGCATACAGTCATCGGCATTGCAGCGCTGATGCTCGTCCTGTCCTGGCTGTGGGATCCGCGCGGCGGCTTCGACGGCGTCGGGCAGCTGCTGTCCCGATACTTCCTCAGTCTCGGCATGCCGTTCGAGCGCTGGATGCTGAGTCTGGCCGCGATCGCCGAGCGGGAAACCGATCCGGAGACGTTCATATCGCGGGCGGCGGAGGAACTGCTGACCTTGCCCTGGATAGCCGGCGCAGGCTGGAAGACCGATGTGCGTAGCGGCGACCGCGGGGAGCGCAGCCGCTACTCCACGCAGTTCGAGTTCGGCGGTGTGGATCTGACGCTATACAGCCGCTGGCGACCGAGCCCCGGGATGCTCGTGCACATGCGATTGCTGGCGCGCCTGTTGGGGGACTACTACGAAGCGAAGCGTCGCGAGCAGGCGCAGCGAAATACGGCCTACCTGCAGGCTATCTACGAGACCGGTTCCCGTGTCACCCACGACGTGAAGAACCTGCTGCAGTCCCTGCGATCGTTATGCTCCGCAGCTGCCGTCGGTTCCGACGCGGATCCGGATGCCCTGCTGCGCCTGATCCAGCGGCAGTTGCCCCAGATCACGCAGCGTCTCCAGACCACGCTCGACAAGCTCGACACGCCACGGACTCGTCCGTCGGAAACCGTGCCTTCGGGCGAGTGGTGGTCGTTGCTGGTTCAGCGATACGCCCACGAGAAGGTGGAATTCGAATCCGCGATCGAGGGTACGGAGCGCGTCAACGGGGACCTGTTCGACAGTGTCGCGGACAACCTGATTCAGAACGCACTGGAAAAGCGGCGACGGAGTCCGGTGGCTCGCATTGCTGCCCGGCTGGAGCGGACCCGGGGCGGGCGTTGCCGACTCGTGGTGGAGGATACCGGCGAACCGCTGCCGGACGGGCTGGTATCCAGCCTGTTCTCGGTGCCCGTGTCATCGGAAACGGGGCTCGGCGTCGGTTTGTTCCAGTGTCACAAGCAGGCCACCGATGCCGGTTACTCGCTATCACTGGATCGAAACGAGATCGGCGCGGTTCGGTTCGTCTGCGAGCCGGAAGGCGCCCCGCCTGGTGATGCAGCGACTGGCGACCG
The DNA here is from genome assembly GCA_964510915.1 of uncultured Rhodocyclaceae bacterium. Classification (GTDB taxonomy): domain Bacteria; phylum Pseudomonadota; class Gammaproteobacteria; order Burkholderiales. The sequence goes on from CAZEDA010000446.1 coordinate 2,481, forward strand.
TCAGAGTTGACCCGCCGCGGCGAGGCGACTGATCAGCACGTTCGTCGATATCCAGAGGATCTGGTCGTCGAACTCCGCGCCAGCGCGCTCGTTGTAGGGCTGGCTGACGAAGATGCGGTTTCCTGCTGTCTGGTCGACGTTTTCGGTTTCCCCGGAGCTGGGGCCCCGAATTGGCGCGCTCTTGCCGACGGAGAGAATGACTGCGACGACGTTGTTCGCCGCAAGTGTCACGTTGCCCGCGCCGTTGCAGTCAGCCAGAACTGTCGAATCCAGAGAGCAGACCCGTAGATTTCCGGTGGACGACGTCGCAATCTGCGAAGCGGCATCGATTCCGCGTAAACCATTTGGCGCCGTAAAGAGCATGTTTGCTGTAGACGGCTTGACGGCCTCGGAAACCGCGTAGCGCAGTCTGTTGATGTCGCCGCCGAACGCATCGGTCTGGAATCCAGCTCCGTCTACTGGGGATAGTCCTAGAGTAACCGCCGGCAGGAAGCCACGGTGTGTCGTGCACACGCCATTGCTGCTGGGGGGGGAAGGGGATTCCTGGCCGTTACTCGTTGCCGTTGCAGGGCAAGGTAGCCGTCCGTGGCCGGCGGCGAACCCCAGCACGGCTTCGCGCGCCTGCTCGAGGAGTCGATCGGTCTCGGTGGTCCGGCGCTGGTCGATCTGCGTAGCCAGCGGGACCAGCAATGCGGACATCAGCGTCGCGACGATGACCAGGCCTAGGGCAAGCTCGATCAGCGAGAAGCCGGCCTGCGATCTTGAATGGGTCAGCATGGGACGACCTCCACATTGCCTGGCGTCAGTACACGAACGCAGTAGGCGATGTCATTGGTGAGTGAGGGATTAGCGTCTGCGCTCAGGAGATTGTTTCCGGAACTCGCGTCGGTGAATCTGGCGGCATTCAGGCCGTCGAGATAATTCGAGATCGTGTTTCGCTGGGAGTTCGTCGTGACTGCCTGGACAGGAGACTCGAGGCGGGAGCC
>CAZEDA010000447.1:0-3465 GCA_964510915.1 uncultured Rhodocyclaceae bacterium
CCGATGAACGGGCCCAGGAACCACGTGCGGCTCGACCAGCGGAACACGTCTCCGAGTTCGTCCGCCTCGAAGCCGGCAGTACCCGTGAGCCGCAGGGACGGAAAGAATGCGGACTTCGCGACGCCGATGCGCTTGTTGGCGGCTTCGAGTGCAGTCTGTGCCGTCACCACATCGGGACGGCGCTCCAGCAGCGACGACGGCAGGCCCGCGGGAATGGCCGGCACCTTGCGATCCGCCACGGAAACATCGACGGTCACGGCAGACGGCGGACGCCCGACGAGCACGGCCAGCGCGGATTCGAGCCGGTCGCGGCGCCCGCGCGCGGCCTCGAGTTCCGACTGGGTGATGGCGAGCTCGGCCTTCGCACGGGACACATCGAACTCACCCACTGCACCGGCTTCGAGCCGCGCAGCGAGGAGATCGAGCGATGCCTTGCGAATGCGCACGGCCTCGAGCAGCAGCACGATGTCGCGGTCGGCTTCGCGCACTTCGAAGTACGTGCGCGCGATGTCGGCCTGCAGGGCGAGTTCGACCGAGCGGTAGGTGGCTTCCTGCCCCGCGAGATCCTTCTTCGCCGCGGCAACACCATCCTTGATCCGGCCGAAGAGATCCACCTCGTAGCTGGCCACGACCGGCGCTCGCCACAGCGTGCGAGAGCCGACATCCGTACCCGCTGGCAATCCGAGCGAAGCCGGTGACGAGCGGGTGTTGATGGGACCGACGCCCACGCTGGCCTGAAACCCGCCATCCGCCGAAGTGATGCCGAGCAGCGCCCGCGCCTGTGCCACGCGCGCAGTGGCCGCGGCGAGGGCCGGACTGCCCTTGGCGGCATCGGCGATGAGCTGATCGAGCGCGGGATCGCCGAACACCTTCCACCACTCGCCGCGAGGCTGCGCTTCCGCGGGTTCGGCCGGCTTCCAGGAGCCGCGCTCCTCGGCCGGCAGAGCCAGCGCCGCCTGCTTGAACGCCCCCGGCATTTCCACCTTGGGTTGCTCGAACGTGGGCGCCATGCTGCAACCGGAGAGCGCGAGCGCGACGGCCACGACGCCTTTGCGAAGATCAGACATGGTCGGCCCCTCCTTCCGCGACCGGCGCGGGATGGTCTCCTGTTGGTCTCTTCAGAGGTTTGCGGCCGCGCACGAGGACATAGAACACCGGCGTGAGGAACAGGCCGAACAGCGTCACGCCCAGCATCCCGAAGAACACGGCGATACCGATGGCCTGCCGCATCTCCGCACCCGCGCCGCTCGCGAGCACCAGAGGCAGCACCCCCATGATGAAGGCGAAGGACGTCATCAGAATCGGCCGCAACCGCAAGCGGCAGGCTTCGAGCGCAGCCTGCACCGTGGTGCGGCCGGCGAGTTCGAGATCGCGGGCAAACTCGACGATCAGGATCGCGTTCTTGCAGGCGAGGCCAGCGAGCACGATGAACGCGATCTGCGTGAAGATGTTGTTGTCGCCCTGCGGGAAGTTCGCCCCGAGGATCGCCAGACCGATACCGAGCACGGTCGTCTCGCCCACGGTGAGCCAGACCCCGAGGATCGCGAACAGGATGCACAGCGGCACGATCAGGATCACCGCGAGCGGCAGGCGCAGGCTTTCGTACTGGGCGGCCAGCACGAGGAAGGCGAGCAGCACGCACAGCGGGAAGACGAACACCATCGTGTTGCCGGCGAGGATCTCCTGGTAGGTGAGATCGGTCCACTCGTAGCCGATGCCCTTGGGGAGCGTCTCCGCGAGAATCCGCTGCATCGCGTCCTGCGCCTGACCCGAGGAGAAGCCCGGGGCGGGGCCGCCGTTCACGTCCGCCGTCACGTACGTGTTGTAGCGCTGCACGCGATCCGGCCCGAAGGACGGCTTGGCTTCCAGCAGGGACGACAGCTGCACCATCTCGCCGCTCGACGAGCGGATCTTGATCCGGCCGATGTCCTCCGGCTGCAGCCGGTACGCGGTGTCCGCCTGGACGATCACCTGATACGTGCGGCCGAACTTGTTGAAGTCGTTCACGTACAGCGACCCGAGGTTCACCTGCAGCGCCCCGAAGATCTCCTCCAGGCCGATGCCCATGCGCTTGGCCTTCTCGCGATCGACGTCCGCGTAGATCTGCGGAACGTTGATCGTGTAGCTGGAGAAGACGCCGGCGAGTTCCTTGGTCTGGTAAGCCTTGGCCATGGTCGCCTGCAGCGCGTCGTTCAGCGCACGGAAGCCGACATTCGCCTTGTCTTCGATCTGCAGCCGGAAACCGCCGATGGTGCCGAGACCTTCCACCGACGGCGGCGGAAACACCATCACGAAGGCGTCCTGGATGCCGGCGAGTTCCTCGTTGAGCTTGAGGAAGGTGCCCCACAGCGACGTCTCGAAGCCCTTGCGCTCCTCGAACGGCTTCAGGCCGAAGAAGGCGATGCCCTCGTTCGGGTTGTTCGTGAAGCCGTTGATCGACAGGCCCGGGAACGCCACGGAGTCCGACACGGCCGGATGCTTGAGACCGATCTCGCCCATGCGCTTGATCACGGCCTCGGTGCGGTCGAGCGAGGCACCATCCGGCAGCTTGGCGAACCCCACCAGGTACTGCTTGTCCTGCGTGGGCACGAAGCCCTTCGGCACCGCATCGAACAGCACGACGGTGAGCCCGATGAGGCCGGCGTAGACCAGCATCACCACGCTCTTCAGGTTGAGCAGGCGGCCGACGCGACGCTCGTAGCGGGTGGATGCCCGACCGAAGAACCGGTTGAACGGGCGGAAGAACCAGCCGAGAAGGAAGTCGAGTCCACGCTGCACGACGTCCTTCTTCGCACCGTGAGGCTGGAGCAGCACGGCGGCAAGAGCGGGCGACAGCGTGAGCGAGTTCACCATCGAGATCACGGTCGAGATGGCGATCGTCAGTGCGAACTGGTTGTAGAACTGGCCGCTGAGGCCCGACACGAAGGCCGTCGGGATGAACACGGCGCACAGCACTAGCGTCGTGGCGACGATCGGCCCGCTCACCTCGCGCATCGCCTGGTGCGTGGCGGCGAGCGGCGTGAGGCCGCGCGAGATGTTCCGCTCGACGTTTTCCACGACCACGATCGCGTCGTCCACGACGATACCGATCGCGAGCACCATGCCGAACAGCGTGAGCGTATTGATCGAGAAGCCGAAGGCCATCAGCAGCGCAAATGTGCCGACGATGGACACCGGCACCGCGATCAGCGGAATGATGGACGCGCGCCAGGTCTGCAGGAACACGATCACGACCACCACCACCAGCGCGACGGCCTCGAACAGCGTCTTGACCACGGCTGTGATGGAGGCGCGTACGAACTGGGTGGGGTCGTAGACGATCTTGTAGTCGAGGCCGGGCGGGAAGTCGGCCTTCAGCTCCTCCATGGCTTCGCGAACGCTCGTCGACAGTTCCAGGGCGTTGGCCTTGGGCGACTGGAACACCGCGATGCCGATGGACGGCTTGTTGTCGAGCAGGCTGCGCAG
>CAZEDA010000448.1:0-3454 GCA_964510915.1 uncultured Rhodocyclaceae bacterium
GCAGTGCAGCCGCGGGGGGCAGCAGCCAGAAGCTGAAGTTGTTCATCCGCGCGAAAGCCATGTCCGACGCGCCGATCATCATCGGGATCTGCCAGTTCGCGAAGCCCACGAAGGCCGGCATGATCGCCCCGAACACCATGATCAGACCGTGCATGGTCGTGAGCTGGTTGAAGAACTCGGGGTGCCACAGCTGCATGCCGGGCTTGAACAGCTCGGCGCGGATGCCGAGAGCCAGCAGGCCGCCCGTGATGAACATGGCGAAGCTGAACCACAGGTACAGCGTGCCGATGTCCTTGTGGTTGGTCGTCGTCAGCCAGCGCGTCAGACCGGTGGGATGGTGATGATCGTGGGAGTGATCGTGTCCGTGAACGGCTTCCATGCTCGCTCTCCTGCTAATTAGCCAATTACCGCAGCCTGAATCCGAAATCGATGAGGCAACGCTGGGGTGTTACTTGGACAGGCCGACCATGTGGTCGACCGCTGCCTTGACTTCGGCGTCGGACAGCGCCGGGTTCCCGCCCTTGGCAGGCATGGCCCGGATACCCTTGATCGCGTGATCGACCAGGGTGCCTTCGCCCTGGGCGATACGAGGCGCCCAGGCGCCCTTGTCACCGACCTTCGGGGCACCGGCAATGCCGGCGCCGTGACAGGCGGCACAAAGACCTTCGTAAGTTTTCTTGCCGTCGACCGGACCGGCAGCGGCGGCCGGAGCGGAAGTACCCTCGGCGGCGGCAACCTGCATCGGCGCCTCCGCGGCGGCGGCAGCGGCAGGCTTGTGCTTGGCAGCCCAGTCCTTGAACTCGGCCTCGTCCACGGCGCGCACGACGATGGGCATGAAACCGTGTTCCTTGCCGCACAGTTCCGCACACTGGCCGCGGTAGACGCCGGGTTTCTCGACACGGAACCACGTGTCGCGGATGAATCCCGGAATGGCATCCTGCTTCACGCCGAAGGCGGGAACCCACCAAGCGTGGATCACGTCGGCGGCGGTGGTCAGGATGCGAATCTTCTTGTTGATCGGGACGACGAGTTCGTTGTCGACCTCGAGCAGGTAGTTCTCGCTCTTGGGCGCGTTCTCGTAAATCTGGTCCATCGGCGTCGCCAGGCTGGCGTAGACGGTGATGCCGTCACTCACGCCGGCGAGGCTGCCCTCGCCCTTCAGGTAGTCGTAGCCCCACTTCCACTGGTACCCGGTCGCCTTGATGGTGAGATCCGGGTTGGAGGTGTCCTTCATGTCGATGATCGTCTTCGTGGCGGGATAGGCCATGCCCATCAGGATGACGAAGGGGATCACGGTCCAGATCACTTCCACCGTGGTGTTCTCGTGGAAATGGGCCGCCTTGTGGCCGACCGACTTGCGGTGCTTGAAGATCGAGATGAACATCATCCCGAACACCACCACGAAGATGACGACGCAGATCCAGAGGATGAGCGTGTGCAGCGAATAGATCTCGCGGGCGATGGGTGATTCGGGATCCTGCAGCCCGTACTTCGAAGTCGCCGCGTAGGCATTGGTCGCCAGCGCGGACGTGGCGAATGCGATCATCGACAGCAGCTTGCTCATGCTTCCCCCAGACTCCATCAATCAGTCGTTCTTCAGTCTCTTGCGCAGCGTGGCCGCCACTTCGAGCCGCTGCTCGTCGGTGAGGAAGCTGCCGAAGCTCACTTCCCTTCCATGCGAGCGCATCGACAGGTCGTACCGCTGGCCCGGGCCCACACGACGCACCACCAATTGAGCCCAGCAACGGTTGAATTCGTGACGACTGACCCGACCTGACTCATGCCGCTCCATCAAGACCCGGTCTCCGGAGATGGAGATGGCTTCGAAGTCCGCAGCATGACGCTCGATGAGGTGAAGCGCCACAAACAACACGACAAGTTCGACGACGGCAAACGGGACCACGTACCACGCACCACGGGCTGCCCAGCCGAGGGCGATACCCAGTGACACTGCGGCGATCGAACCAAAAAACAATCTCCGGCCGCGCCGCGACAGCGAATCGTTGTTCCTCGCGATCAGGCGAAACGTCGGCGCCTCCGACTGCACGATGACCATGCTCTACTCCACTGGCGCCACCCTCGCCGACCCGCAAAAACCTTTATGCTTCAACGGCGGCGGACTCTAGCACGGCCCTCTTGGACGAGGCAAGAAAAAATGCCTGTCTAGCCCCTGCCGGTGCGACCCGCGCCGCGTGCTCCAAGCCCATGAATTCGCACGATATCGCGACCGTCCGCTGTCTTTCGCGCACCGCCTTCCGGCCACCACGCGTGCCCCTGGACGATTTCGAAGCTGATCGCCGTGCGACCGTCGACGCGACACGACTCGAAACGCTCGGCAAACCGTGCCCATTTGCGGGGTGAAGCGAGGCCCCTCGACCGCCCGGGCCGGACATCCGTGGCCCCCTGCCCCCGCAGGTCTGCGACGAAGGCCGCGAAGTCCGGATAGGTGAGCGTGATCATCTCCATGTCCATCACGGGCGCCGTGAACCCGGCCTGCACCAGCGCATCGCCGACGTTGTGCATGTCCGCCAGGGGAAGCAGCGGCGGCTCGCCCGGCAGGTCGCGCCAGAGCTGGCGTATCTCGCGCAGCGTGTCCGGCCCGAAAGTGGAGAACGTCAGCAGCCCGCCCGGGCGAAGCAGCGCGCCGAGTTCCCGCCATGTCCGTTCCGGACGCGCGAGCCAGTGCACTGCGAGATTCGACCACACGAGCGCGAGGGTCTCGCGCCGGAACGGGAGTGCGTCCAGGTCCGCGCACACCACCCGCGTTGCGGGACGGCTCCAGCGCTGCCACCAGCGACCGCGGCCCTCCCCTGCTGCCGCAGCCGCCCGGCACAAACGCAAGGCGGGGTCGAGTCCGAAGACCTGCCGGTCCGGGTACCGCTCGCGCAGCCGTTCGGTCCACACGCCATCCGCGCAACCGAAGTCCAGCACTTCTCCGGCGGGAAGCCGCACCATCTCCAGCCGCTCGAACATCCGCGCAGCGACTTCGTCCGCCAGGACCGCAGACGCGCGAAAGCCGTCCGCCGCGCGATCGCGGTGACGACGCAGCGCACGGACGTCTACTGCATACTCCTGGGATTGCGGGGGGGATTGCTCCGCCATCGGACTCGGGACGTGTGGTACACGCAAGGACATCAATTCGCGCCTCTCGCAGACGGTCTTCGTCGCCTGCTGGGCGAACGGTGCATCGGCTGCGGCGCAGAAGATGCGGCACGCGGCCTGTGTTCGCCGTGCCGCAGTGCTGTGCCAAGACTACCCGAGAGCCTGTGTCCTGTCTGCGCCGAACCAACCCACGCCAGCGCCGTGTGCGGCGAATGCCTTGCGCGCCCGCCGTCGTTTCGCGCCACCGTGGCGGCCGTAAGGTATGACCATCCGGTCGATGCCTGGGTCAAGGCGCTCAAGTACCGGAGCAACCTCGCCGCGGGCCGTGCCCTCGGCAGCCTCCTCGCAGACC
>CAZEDA010000449.1:0-1794 GCA_964510915.1 uncultured Rhodocyclaceae bacterium
GCGAGGACCAGCTGCATGGGGCCCTATCGCAAACGCTGAGGTCAGTGCCCACGATGCGGTGCTAGGTCGGCGGAGCCGTACGTAGAGACACCGGGTTCCGGCCTGGGAGGCCGTCGCGGCGAACGTCGATCTCCACCGCAAACGCAGACACTGCACGACGTGCGATGATCCTGTGACTCGCGATTCAGCATGAGCGGGGCCAGCAGCCCCGTCCAGCCTGCTGCCAAGCATCGGACGTGCGATGGAAGTCGTCGCGTCGGTTCGCGGCTCGGCGGCCTGCTTCCGCGAGCGTCCCTTGTGCCGACCTAACGGGAAGACGCCGTGACCATCAGCTTCGAAGCCGAGAGTACCGACGGGCTGCTAACCGTGACCACGTCGGGCCAGGACGACAACCCGGAAGAGGTCATCGCCTATGGCAGCGCGGTGATCGACCTGGCCATCCGGAATCATGCTTCTCGAATTCTGTGTGACGAGAGGAACCTGGAGTACCGTCTGGGGACGGTCGACACGTTCCGCGCGGCAGAGGCCATCGCGGCCCGCGCACCGAAAGTGGCACGGGTAGCCATCGTCTGCAAACCGAGCGACTTCGAGGACGGCAAGTTCTGGGAGACCGTGGCGGTGAACCGGGGCCTGGCGGTGCACTTCTTCACTGACATCGACAAGGCCCGAGTCTGGGTGCTGAAGGACGTCGACTGACGCGGCAACGACTACCCCCAACGCCGGGGTCAGGTCTAGAAACGATGCACGCGGAAGCAGGCTGCGGGAAGGTGCGACTGCAGTGCAAGCGCGGTGCCCAAAGAGGGTCGCGATAGGTTGTGGCGGGCCGCCGGGAAGGCTACCGCGTCAGGCGAGGACGGACGTGGTTCGCGACGGCACACCCCTCTCGAAAGGGCCTGGCTCGCCGGCGGTTCCCCGTCAGGGCGCACGCCGCTGCAACGGCCGCCAGTCGTGAGTCGAACCGCTGTTCGGATCGACGTTGGGGTTGTTGGTGCCGATGACGGTGCCACGCTCGTTGATCCAGTAGTGCTGGTGACTGTTGGGCAGCTCCAGCGGCGCGCGGGCATCGTAGGGGTTGGAATAGGTCTGCACGTTACCCAGTGCTTCGCGGAACTGGGTGTTGTTGCGGTCCTGCGAGGCATTGCGCGCATCCGTCACGCCCTGCCAGTTGCGCTGCGACCAGTCGCGGTACTGACGCGCAGCCTCGGCATACGCGGTGGAGTTCTTGAGGTTCTGCTCCATGATGCCCCGCGCCCCGAACGCCGCGCCGTTGCTGGCCGAGATCTGATCCGCCACGAGGGGCAGCCAGCTCGCGTAGCCGCTCCACTGCTGCGCGTCGGACAGAGCGGCCGTCATGGCCATCACCGCCGAATCGTAGGCCGGCGCGATGTGAACCTTGGCAACACCCTCGCACGGGGCGCCGTTGATGTAGTAGCGGACCGGAAACTCGACCGCCTGCGCGAAGCCGGCCACAGGCCGAGCCGCACGGGGCTGGCCGAGCTGCAGACCTTCAGGCCGGATGGCCATGAGCCTTTCGTACGCGTACTGGGCCGGCGGGTAGCCCGGCGGCATGCCGGCGTTGCCGACCATGACCGTGAGGGCACGGCTGTCCGGCGCGACGAGGGTCAGGGCGAACTGGCCGTCCTCGCCCACGCGCCATCCTGGCGGCAGGGCGTAGCTGAAGAACCGGCCCTGGGCTATGGTGAGCTGGGGCGGTCGCGCCTGTGGCTTGACCGCGCCTTTCGCAGCGGGGCGGACCTCGGTGAAGCCACGGGGGATGGCCTGGGCCGCGGCGTC
>CAZEDA010000449.1:1894-3435 GCA_964510915.1 uncultured Rhodocyclaceae bacterium
TCCACATGCCGACCACTGGGCCCAGCCCGAACTTCCACAGCAACGCCGTCAGGCCTCCCAGCCCGAGACCGACCAATCCGGAGATCACGGCGCCGGCGAACCAGCCGGCCAACCCTCCGCCGAGCGCATTCGACAGCTGCTGGATGCCTTCCTCCGGCGCGTGGAAGCCGAACACGGCCAGACCGTGAATGACGATGCCGCCACCTACCCAAAGCATCGCCAGAGTCCCGACGACACTCAGCACCGAGAGGACATAGGGCATGCCCTTCACGATAGCGCGCCCCAGGGTCGCGAGAGGCGGCGGTCTGCGAGACAGCGCCACGCCCGCATCGTCAGCCTTCACGATGAGGGCCACGGCGCCGTACACCGCGAGCGTGATGCCCAGCCCGACTACCGCAAGCACGCTCGCCTTCATCGCGAAACTGGCGTCACCCACCACCGAAAGCGTGATGGCCATGATTTCGGCCGAGAGAATGAAGTCCGTGCGAATGGCGCTTGCCACCTGCCGCTGTTCGAGTTGCTTCGGATCGGCACCCGACTCTTCCGCCACGGACTGCTTTCCGTGGGCAGGTCGCACCATCTCGCGGACCTTGCCAAAGCCCTCTGCACACAGGAACAGACCGCCCAGAACCAGCAGCGGCATGATCGACCAGGGTGCAAGGTACGAAAGCGCCATCGCACCAGGCAGCAGGAACAGCAGCTTGTTGCGAACGGACCCCCAGGCAATCTTGCCGATGATCGGCAATTCGCGATCGGCCGCGAAGCCCACCACGTACCGAGGTGTCACCGCCGCATCGTCGATGACGATGCCTGCGGCCTTGCTGCCCGCCTTGGCGGCCTGCCCGACCACATCGTCCAGGGAGGCCGACGCCATCTTGGCGATCACGGCGACATCGTCGAGCAGAGCCAGCAAACCGGAGGGCATGAGGGAAAGGGACCGGAAGAGGAAAGGGACACGCTCGCAAGCGGACTGCGCCACGCGAGGTGAGCGAAGAAACGGGTACTCGCAGACTCGCGTTGCGGGCACTCTGGAAGAGGCGTGCTGCCACTCAAGCGCACCACGTCACGGCCGTGGGTACAGAACCGGCAAAGACCAGAGGAGCATACAACGAGCCGCGGGCCCGTAAACCGGGCCCGCGGCAGACTGCCAGAAGGATGTCGGCGAGAACCTTCTCGCCGGACTTCAGGCGCCTTCCGGTCGCGGAAAGACGCCTTACTGGTTTAGTTGCCCGTGAAGGGCAGAGACGAGTGGTGCACGACGATCACGAGCTTGCCGTCGTCGGTCTTGCGGAACTTCCAGGTCTTGTCGACCGTGGTGACCTTGCCGGTCTTGTCCGTGATCATCACATTGCCCATGGTCGTGGCCACGTCACCCGTGATGTAGATGGCAGCATTCTTGATCTCGACGTTGCGCCAGCCCTTGAGCGCGAAACCCGAATCCTTCGGGAAGGCCGGATCGTTACCCACGAAGTAGGCGAGCGCGCCCTCGCGGGTGGTGCGGAACGTCTGCGGCGCGACCGTCAGCGTCGGCTTGAAGAGCA
>CAZEDA010000450.1:0-3432 GCA_964510915.1 uncultured Rhodocyclaceae bacterium
TCGAGGACCATGGCCGCCACGTTGCATCCCGTCTGATCCAGGATCTCGCGCATGCACGTGGGGCTGGTGACATTCACTTCGGTGAGGTTCTCGCCGATCACATCCAGCCCGACGATGAGCAGCCCGCGAGCCTTCACCGTGGCGCCGACCCCTTCGGCAATCTCGCGATCCCGCGCAGAGAGCGGCTGAGCCACGCCGCGGCCGCCGGCAGCGAGGTTGCCTCTGGACTCGCCTTCGCGGGGAATGCGCGCGAGCGCGTAGGGCGCAGGCACACCATCGATCAGCAGCACCCGCTTGTCCCCCTGGCGGATCGCAGGCAGATACTTCTGCGCCATGACCGTGCGGGACTCGAACTGGGTCAGCGTTTCGATGATGACGCCGATGTTGGGATCGGCAGCATCCATCACGAACACGGAACTGCCGCCCATGCCGTCGAGCGGCTTGAGGACGATCTTTCCTTCGGCAGCGAGAAATGCCCGGATGTCGTCGCTTTTCCGGGTGACGAGCGTCGGCGCCGTGAACTGCGGGAACCGGGCGATCGAAAGCTTCTCGTTGAAATCGCGCAGCGACTGCGGTGAGTTGTAGACGGCGAGGCCCTGCGCCTGGGCGAGTTCCAGCAGGTACGTGCAGTACACGTACTCCATGTCGAAGGGCGGATCCTTGCGCATCAGCACCGCGTCGAACCGGGCGAGCGCGCCATCGGAGGTTTCCTTCTCCCGATACCAGTCGTGGTCGTCTGCCGTGGGTTCGATCCTTGTGGCCGACGCCAGGACCTGCCCCCCAGTCCAGCGCATGGCCGACTGCTCGAAGCAGTGCACGCGATGACCGCGTGAGGCGGCCTCACGCATCATCAGAACCGAGGAATCCTTGTAGGCCTTGAGGCTCTCCAGGGGATCGATCAGGAAGGCGATGTCCATGGCGGAGGTCAGGCGGCCGCCGTCGGTTCGGTGCGTTCCAGTTCGAGGGCCGCGGCGAGCAGCGCCAGACGCGCCACGACGCCGTAGGCATAGAAGCGGTTGGGCGTGTCGTCGGGCGGAGCGTCGAAGTTCGGCTGCTGGCAGGGCGTCTGGAATGCGAGCGGAACGAACTGCATGCCCGGCGCGTTGAGGTTCTCGTCAGGGCCGCGACCGGTGTGAATGCGGTAGAAGCCGCCCACCACGAAGTGATCGATCATGTAGACCACGGGCTCGGCCACCGCGTCGTTCACGCTCTCGAACGTGGGCACCCCTTCCTGGACGATGACCCGGGTGACCTCCAGGCCTTCCTTGATCACCGACATCTTGTTGCGCTGCTTGCGATTGAGGCCGATGACTTCCTCGGCGCTGCGCACGGACATGATGCCCATGCCATAGGTGCCGGCGTCGGCCTTCACGATCACGAACGGATCGTCCTTGATGCCGTACTCGCGGTACTTCTCGCGGGTCTGCTGCAGGATGCCGTCCACCCAGCGCGCGAGGCACTCCTCGCCCTGGCGGTCATGGAAGCTGATCTCGCCGCACGAACCGAAGTAAGGATTGATGAGCCAGGGGTCGATGCCGACGAGCGCGGCGAACTCGGAGCTGACCTGATCGTAGGCGCTGAAGTGGTTGGACTTGAGGCGGGTGGACCACCCGCCGTGCAACGGTGGCAGGATCGGCTGGTCGATGTCCCGCAGGATCTCCGGAATGCCGGCGGACAGATCGTTGTTGAGCAGCACCGTGCACGGGTCGAAGTCGGGCAGGGTCACGCGGCGCCCGCGCCGCTCGATGGGCTCCAGGGTGAGCTTCGCGCCGCTGGGCAGATCGAGCGTGGTCACGCTGGTGATCTCGGGGTTGAGCGTGCCGACGCGAACGCGCATGCCGGCCTGGCGAAGGATCGACTGCAGGGCCACCACGTTCTGGAGATAGAAGGTGTTGCGGGTGTGGTTCTCGGGCACGAGCAGAATGCCCCGGGCTTCGGGGCAGACCTTTTCCACGGCGACCATTGCCGCCTGCACGCACAGGGGCATGAACTCCGGCGCGAGATTGTTGAAGCCGCCGGGGAACAGGTTGGTGTCGACCGGCGCCAGCTTGAAGCCCGCATTGCGCAGATCGACCGAGGCGTAGAACGGTGTCGAGTGCTCCATCCACTGGCTGCGAAACCAGTGCTCGATGGCGGGCTGCGCAGTGAGGATCTGCCGTTCGAGCGAGAGCAGGGGGCCGGTCAGCGCGGTCGTGAGATGGGGTACTGTCATGGAATGTGGCTTCGATCCTCTCGCACACCCTCGGGTGGCGAAGCATGGTCATGGGCGGGCCGGTCGACGCGACCGGCCGGACGTCGGTGCCGGAGCCTGCCCGAGAGGCGGCGTCCGGTCCCGGTCTGGTCCGACGGGAACTCTTCCGGACGATTATAGCGGCGTCATCTTCCCGAGCGCCGCGCAGGGCTCCCCCGCAGCCGGACGCGACCTTTCCGGCACCCGCGGCTTCGCGATGGGCTGGAAACCGAAGGCATGAACCTGCTGTCCAGGCTTGACACCCGTCCGCCGGGTATTCATCATGTGCACGAATAGTTCTTACAGGTAAAACCAGGCTGCGCCGAGGGTGCGGTTCCGGTCCCCCCGAACGCCTCCATGGCCTATCAGCTTCTGCGCTTTGCCCTGTCGTCCCGCCACCCCGAGCCGCGCATGTTCCGGCAGCCCGAGCGGCTCAAGGACACCTACGATGCGGTGATCATCGGCGCCGGCGGTCATGGACTGGCGAGTGCCTACTATCTCGCGCGGGACCACGGCATGCGGAACATCGCGGTGCTCGAGCGAGGATACCTGGGCGGCGGCAACACCGGGCGCAACACCACCATCATCCGGTCCAACTATCTGACCCCGGAGGGGGTGGCGTTCTACGACGAGTCCGTCCGGCTCTGGCAGGACCTCGCTGCCGACTTCGATCTCAACCTCTTCTATTCGAACCGCGGCCACTTCACCCTGGCGCACACGGATTCGGCCGTACGCACGATGCGCTGGCGGGCCGAGGTGAACAAGCATCTCGGCGTGAACAGCGAACTCGTCGGTCCGGAGGACGTGAAGAGCGCCTGCCCGCAGATCGACCTCAGCTGTGGTGGCCATGCTCCCATTCTCGGGGCGCTCTACCACGCCCCTGGCGCGATCGCCCGACACGATGCCGTGGCCTGGGGCTACGGGCGCGGGGCAGACCAGCGCGGGGTGGAGATTCATCAGCAGACCGAAGTGACCGGCATCGACGTGGAAGGCGGCAAGGTGAAGGGTGTGCGGACCAGCCGCGGCTACATCTCCACGCCGAAGGTGCTGTGCGCCGTGGCGGGGTTCACTCCGCGGGTGACTCACATGGTGGGACTGCGAACCCCGATCTTCATCCACCCGCTCCAGGCCATGGTGACGGAACCCATGAAGCCGTGGCTCGACACCATTCTCGTCTCCGGCAGCCTGCACATCTACGTCAG
>CAZEDA010000451.1:0-3421 GCA_964510915.1 uncultured Rhodocyclaceae bacterium
TGCCGACGTCCGCGAGGCGGCCGTAGCCCTGGCGCCGCTCCTCGAGCAGCGGGCTGGCAATCTTGCGGAGCGCTTCGGTACGGGTGACCGTGCCCCACGCAAACGCGTCCGTCGCCGGGACAGCGACGGCACCGACGACGAAGGCGAGGGCGACGGCAGCGAGCCGTGCGCGATGACGATGTTCCATGCTGCGACCTCTTGTTGAGAGACAGGCACCCCCGCGCCCTCCGGGACGGACCGTCTGCAGTCCGTCGGGATGCCTCAGTTTGCCGCGGCGGCGCCCTGGCCACAAGCGAGACCGCCCGGGGAGTCGTCCCCGGCGCAGACTGCCTTGTCCCGGCTGCCGCCAACCCGTGAGGCCATGCGCCGCGCGATCCGGTCGAGCTTGAGCCGGATCTCGTCCCCCACGTGGATGTCGGGGTTCGACGGCTCGTAGTGGTTCGCCTTCTCCCATTCGCCGATGGTGGCCTTCGCCTTGGCGAACGCCGCGCTGAAGGAATGGGTCTCGCGCAGGGCCTCATCGAAATAGGCCTTGCCGAAGAAAGTAAGTTCCGAATCGGCGCCGCATCCGAAGGATTTGTTGAAGGCATCCGCCGCGGTCATGATCATCGTGCGCTCGTCCTTCAGGGGCGCGATGAAGCCGCCCGCGTAGCAGGCGGACACCACGATCACCCGCCACTTGATGCCCGCCTCGTCGAGCATCGCCCGCAGCGTGTCGGGCGTGATGTCCGCGAGCTGCAGGGGCCAGAACTGCATGGCGAGGGAGTGGTCCTCGCCGCCGTGGGTCGTGAGGAACAGGAACAGCACGTCCTCTTCCACGTCCATGGTCTTCGCGACTGCGAGCAGCGACTGCCGCAGACTCGTCGCGCTGGCAAGCGGCAGGGTCCGCACGGTCCGGGGGTTGTTCGACAGCAGCAGGACATGGCCGTCGGCGTCGTAGCGGGTGCGGATCATCTCGGCGGCGAGACTCACCTCGTTCAGGAATACATCCTCGTCCGCATAGCCTGCTGCCCCCACGAAGAACAGGTCCTCGACGCCCGGACGCTGCGGGGCGAGGCGCGCCGCCGACGACTGCAGCAGCCGGCTCTGGGCATAGATGACGTCCTCGCGGCTCGCCGCGGGCGCTTCCGCCGCGGCGGTGTCTTCCACCGGCTCGACCCACAGGCGCGTATAGGGCGTCCACCACATGGGGACGCCAACCAGCACGATCGTCCATCCCGCATTGGCAAACCGCCGCAGTAGCGCGGGCGCGCCCGCCGCCCGCGACACCGCGATGGCGCAAGCCAGTGCCCACCACCCGTGCAGCAGGTACTCGGGGTAGCCCCAGGCCCAGTCGAAGGCCCACCACTCGCGGTCGCGCCCGAGGACGAAAACGTTCATGGCGAGATCGAGCCAGCACAGCGACGCGAGCACGACGGTCGCGACCGTCAGCCACACGCTGGCAGCCTCCGACCGGCGACCGATGACCCAGCCGGCGAACAGACCGAGAGCGAGCGGGAACAGCGCCCGCGGCACGCCATCCCAGCGGAACTCTCCGTCGAGGCCGTTCTGCGCGAGGGAGAAGGCGACTGCCAGCAGCACGTCGATGACGAGCAGGATGACCAGCTGGTCGGGAAACGGGCGCCACTGGCCCGGTCGCGCGCCGAGAAAGAAGAGACTGCGAAGCCCCGCCGCCAGGTTGGACCGGAGGTCGGCTCCGGGTCCCAGCGATACCGGCGGACCGTAGTGGGGAATGGGACTGGCCATCGTGATGCCGGACTTCCTCGAGGGGTTCGGTGGACCGGACGCCCCGGCCTTGCCTGGGTATCCGTGGCAGCCCGGAACGACGGTGCAAACGAGGCGCACCATCCGGGCGGAGTTTCCTTAGAATCGGGATTGGGTCGCCGGTGGCCGACCGTGCAGCCGTGCACGGCGTTACCTCCGTGAAAGACCCTCTTCCTCAACCCGAGATTCTACCGTCCGAGACACTCCCATGAGTCGTGTTCGCTTCCTGCTTTCCTCGATCGGCGCCGCCCTGCTGCTCGGCGCCCCGCCCGTTCCGGCGGCCAACTATCCGCTCGGCACGATGACGTGTGACGACATCGGCGCCTTCGCGTCGGAGGTGATGGCCGCGAAGAAGGAAGGGCGCTCCAAGGAAGATGCGCTCGCCGCGCTGGAGCAGCGCAAGTACGGCGACCCGGTCGAAAAGAAGAACCTCACCGACGTGGTCGAGATTCTCTACGGCAATCTGGGGCGCAACCTCGGCGTGAAGTCCGCCGGTGCGGTGCTCAAGACCGATTGCGAAACCGGCCGTCCCAAGTCCTGAGATGCTCCCCGCCCCCGCCTCGATCGGCATGCCGATCGCCGAAGTCGACACCCCCGCCCTCCTGCTGGATCTGGACGGGTTCGAACACAACCTCGACACGCTCGCGCGCACCCTCCAGGGCCGCGACGTGAAAGTCCGACCGCACGCGAAGAGCCACAAGTGCCCGGCCATCGCCCGCATCCAGATCGAGCGCGGTGCCGTGGGGGTGTGCTGTCAGAAGGTGAGCGAGGCCGAGGCACTCGTCGACGGCGGCGTCGGCAACGTCATGGTCAGCAACGAAGTGGTGGGCGCGTCGAAGCTGGCCCGCCTCGCGCGCCTGGCACGGCGTGCGAACATCCGCGTGCTCGCGGACCATCCGGACAACGTCGACGCGCTGCAGAAAGCCGCGGCGGACGCCCAGGTGACCCTGGAGGTGCTTGTCGAAGTCGACGTCGGTGCCGGCCGCTGCGGCGCCCAGCCGGGCGAACCCGCCGCAAGACTGGCCGCCCACATCGCCGCCTCCCCGAATCTCGCCTTTGCAGGCATACACGCCTACCAGGGCGGCGCGCAGCACATGCGCACGCCGGAGGAACGCGAGACCGCCATTCGCAAGGCGCTCGCCATGGTCGAGGCTACCGTTGCCGCGCTGGAACGGCTCGGCCTGAAGGCCGAAACCATCACGGGTGCCGGAACGGGCACCTATCTGCTCGAGGCTGCCAGTGGCATCTACAACGAAATCCAGCCGGGCTCCTACGTCTTCATGGATGCGGATTACGGCCGCAACCTGGAGGCCGACGGCAAGCCGGTGCACACCTTCCGCCACAGCCTGTTCATCCTCGCCACCGTGATGAGCCGCCCCTCGCCAGCCAAGGCGGTGGTCGACGTGGGGCTCAAGGCCCACTCCGTGGATTCCGGCATGCCTCTGGTGGCCGACGTGCCCGGCGCGAAGTATCTGCGCGCCTCGGACGAACACGGTCTGATCGAACTGCCGGAAGGCACCGATGTGCCCCTGGGCACGAAGCTTCAGCTGATTCCCGGGCACTGCGACCCCACCGTCAACCTCTACGACTGGCTCGTCTGCCACCGCAAGGGCGTGGTCGAAGACATCTGGCCCATCGCCGCGCGCGGCGCGTTCTA
>CAZEDA010000452.1:0-3415 GCA_964510915.1 uncultured Rhodocyclaceae bacterium
CGCGGATAGTGGGAACCGTGCACTCGCCAGTCGGGTGCTTCACTCAGGAGACACCTCCATGAAATCCACTTTCGCTGCACTCAACGCCATCCTGCTCGCCTCTGCTGTCGCCGGTAGCGCCTACGCCGCCGATACGGACAGGACGTCGACCTCGAATACGAAGCAGACGCCCGCTGCCGTGAAGACGGAGCCGACGCCCGACAAGACGGCGGCACGGCCCCACATGAAGCATTCGCCCCGCCATGGCGAAAAGGCTCCGGCGGAGAAGGCTCCTGCTGGCGAGGCCGGTCACAAGGGCTGATGCTCCTGCTGTAACTCGTTCTCTCTCTCCTGCCTCTCTGCAGCGCGCGTTCGCGCCGCGGAGAACTTGAAGCCGGGTCGTGTGCCCGGCTCTTTTTTTTGCCGGATTTTTGCCAGAATGGCGGCGACATGAACAAATACGACTCTCTGGAGATCGGCCGGTGAGAGCCCTGCTGGTGGAAGACGACGCCATGATCGGAAAGAGCGTCCACGCCTGGCTCAAGGGGCAGGGCGTGGCGATCGACTGGGTGCGCGATGGCGTCGCCGCGGACGCCGCGCTGGAGGCCGGCAGCTACGACATGGTGCTGCTCGACCTCGGGCTGCCCCGCCGCTCGGGACTGGATGTGCTGAAGCAGCTGCGGGCGCGGCGCAATCCGGTGCCGGTCCTCATCCTCACCGCGCGGGACGCCGTCGCGGACCGCGTGGCCGGACTCGATGCCGGTGCAGACGACTACCTGGTGAAGCCGTTCGATCTGGACGAGTTGTCCGCGCGCATGCGCGCGCTCGAACGGCGCAGTGCCGGCAACGCCGCCCCGCTGCTGTCCCATGGCGATCTCGAACTCGATCCCGCGTCTCACCGAGTAACCCGGAGCGGTACGCCCGTGGCACTTTCCGCTCGCGAGTTCGCCTTGCTCCATGCGCTGATGCAGCGGCCCGGCGTCCCGCAGTCCCGCGCCCAGCTCGAGGAGAAGATCTACGGCTGGGGCGAGGAGGTCGAGAGCAACGCGCTGGAAGTCCACGTGCACGCGCTTCGCCGCAAGCTTGGCGCCGATGTCATCCGGACGGTGCGCGGCGTGGGTTACCTCATGGCGCAGGACACCGATCGCCCATGAAGTCGATCCGCCGGACGCTGACGTGGCTTCTGCTCGGCGCGGTCTTCGTGGTCGTGGCCGTGGGCGGCTTCGCCACCTGGCGCCTGTCCCTGGCCGAGGCCGACACCCTCTTCGACTACCAGCTCGAGCAGATGGCGATGTCGCTGCGCGATCAGGCGTTCGCGAACACGCTGGAGCCGGACCTGCAGGAGGACCGCCTCGATTTCGTGGTGCAGGTGCGCGATGCGAGCGGTGTCCGGCTGTACGTTTCCCACCCGCATCGCCCGCTTCCCACGAACGTACGGCTCGGGTTCTCGACCATCGAGACCGGCGAGGGCCGCTGGCGCGTCTTTGCCGAAGTGATCCGCGGCAAGCTGATCGAGGTGGCGCAGCCCATGCACATCCGCGAGGCGCGGGCGGCGCGTTCGGCGTTCCGCGCCGTCCTGCCCGTGCTGCTCGTGCTGCCGGTTCTCGCGGCCGCGACCTGGTGGGTGCTCAATCTGGGTCTGTCGCCGCTGGATCGCCTCGCCGCGGCCGTCGCGCGGCGCTCGCCACTGTCCCTCGATCCCATCGCGGAGACCGGGGTCCCCGTCGAAGTCCGCCCGCTGGTGCACGAACTCAATGAACTGCTGAAGCGGCTCGATGCCGCACTGACCGCACAGCGGACCTTCATCGCGGACGCTGCCCACGAGCTTCGCACGCCGCTCACCGCCCTGCAGTTGCAGGCACAACTGCTGGAACGTGCGGACGACTCCGTCGCGCGAAGCGCCGCTATCGCCGATCTGCGCGCCGGCGTGACTCGCACTGCGCATCTCGTGTCGCAGCTGCTGACGCTGGCGAGACAGGAACCGGGTGCCGCCGACCGTCCGTTCTCCGAGGTGCCGCTCGGGACCGTGCTGCGCGAGGTCGTGGAAGCGCAGCAGGTCATCGCTCACGATCGCGAACAGGTCCTCGAAATCGGGCATGTCGACGACGCCATCACCGTAATGGCGGACCCCGATGGATTGCGGACGATGGTTGCCAATCTGGTCGGCAATGCCGTGCGCTATACCCCGCGGGGCGGGCGCATCGTCGTCACCGGTGGCCGCGGCGACGCCGGGGCGTGCTGGTTCGCCGTCACCGACAATGGCCCCGGCATCTCGGCCGATCAGCGTGCCCGCGTGTTCGACCGGTTCTACCGGGCCGACGAAGCCGCCCTCACGGATGCCACCGGCAGCGGGCTCGGGCTCGCCATCGTCAAGGCCGTCGCGGACCGTCACGGCGCGGCCATCACGCTCGACGAGGCCCCCGGCGGCGGTCTGGCGGTCCGGGTGTCGTTCCCGTCGTCCTCGCCGGCAAACGGGCGGTCCCCCGGCTGATCGGGGAGAGGGGCAGCCCCGGGACACAGGGTGCCGGCGTCGCGTTGACGCCCCCCACCCGATTGGGCATGATCGATTTCACTCTTCCTGAAGGCTCGGCGTAGCGCGGGTCCTCCGGTCTGCCGACCGCGAGGCAAGGCGCGGCGCCCCTGCACCGCATGGCTGCGTTCGTTCTCCGGCGTCTCGTCCAGGCCGTGATCGTCATGGCCGCCGTGGGCCTCATCGCCTTCGCACTGTTCCGGTTCGTGGGCGACCCCGTGGTGTTCATGCTGGGGCAGGACGCCACCCCGGCCGAGCGCGCCGCCATGAGCGCCCAGCTCGGCCTCGATCAGCCCTTCCACGTGCAGTACGGCCGGTTCGTGGCGCGGGCGGTCCATGGGGATTTCGGTCTGTCGCTGCGCCAGCTCCGACCGGTGAGCACGCTGTTCGCGGAACGGTTGCCCGCCACGCTCGAACTCTCCCTGGCAGCGGCTCTGTTCGCGGTGGCGGTGGGCATTCCCATGGGGGTCTACACGGCCCTCAAGCCGCGCTCGTGGCTGTCGCAGGGCTTCCTCGTGGTCTCGCTGATCGGCGTGTCGCTGCCGACCTTCCTGATCGGCATCCTGCTGATCCTGGTGTTTGCCGTGCAACTGGGGTGGCTGCCGTCCTTCGGCCGCGGCGACGTCGTGATGCTGGGCGGGTGGAGTACTGGCCTGCTCACGGTCAGCGGGCTGAAGGCTCTCATCCTGCCGTCGATCACGCTGGGCCTGTTCCAGATGACGCTCATCATGCGGCTCACCCGCTCCGAGATGATGGAAGTCCTGCGGGCCGACCACATCCGTTTCGCGCGGGCGCGCGGCCTGCCGGACCGGCTGGTGCATTTCCGCCACGCGCTCCGCAACACGCTGGTACCCGTGATCACCGTGGCCGGGCTGCAGCTGGGCTCGATCATTGCCTTCGCCATCA
>CAZEDA010000453.1:0-3415 GCA_964510915.1 uncultured Rhodocyclaceae bacterium
TTGCCGAGCGCAGCGATATGGTCAGCATCGGGGAACTCCCACATCGCTTTCGGCGCGCGAGCGGCGTCGAACAGACGTTTGCCGTGGTGAGCAGGCACGATGCGATCCCGCCCTCCGGCGAGGAAGAGCAGCGGCGTCGGTGAGATGTCCGCAATCACGCGGATCGGGCTGTAGTCGTCGTCGACGGTGAATCCGGCAGGCCACTTGAGCCATCGGGTCCACCAGAGAATGTCGAGCTTTTCGCGGGCGATGTCGCGATAGCTGGAGAATCCGCTGTCGAGAATCACCGCACGAAAATGCCGTCGCTCCGGGCCGCGCCCCGCGTAGAACGCCGCAAGCGCGGCGCCCAGACTCTGGCCGAACAGCACGATGCGCGTCTTGTCCACGTCCGGCCGCGACAGCAGGTGGCGCATCGCCGCGTCGATGTCCCGCTGGACACCATCGAGAGTGGGAACGCCACTCGAACGTCCGTAGCCCCGATAGTCCAGCAGCAGCACCTGATAGCCCTGCGCGGGCAGCCAGAACACCGAGCCTATGTGTGTGCTGATGTTCTGCGCATTGCCATGCAGGAAGAGGATCGTGCCCTTCGGCTGCGCCGCCGGCAGGAACCACGCATGCGTGTTGACCCTGTCCTTCGATTCGAGCGTGACATCCTCGTAGGCGAGCTTGATGTCCGCCGGCGTGCGGACGAGCGTCCGCGACGGCTGGAAGAACAGCCCGGTGCAACCCGCGAGGCAGGCTGACATCAGGAGGACGACGAACACGCGCATGGTCAGAAATACAGACTCAGGACTGCGCCGACCGTACTCCAACGGAAGCCGAACTCGCGGCGCACATCGACTTCGACCCTGACACCGAGGTCCTTGCTGAGCGGGTAGTCCGCTGCCACTGACACGCCGGACCGCGAAGGCGACGGACCGTCGAGATAGCGCAAGCCGTGGGCTACGGCATGCAATTGCAGACGGTCACCGACGCTCAACAGCACACCGGTTCGACCGCCCGCACCGATGCTCGCACTCTGCACCGTGTGCGCAGAATAGTAGGCTCCAGCTTCTGCAAGACCGTACCAGCGCAGATTCGATGTGAGGTCGAACGCCACGCCGGCGCCGCCTGCTATCTGGAAGAGCAGAGGACGCTGAGTGTCCGGACCACGCGATCGCTCGAATCCGAAATCGAGTCGCCAGGAGGGCGAGCGCGACAGCGGCGTGCGCGGGCTGATGGAGGTGACATCGATGAGCGTCACCTTCTCGAGGAACGGCAGCCCTTCGCCGTTCTCGCGCCGCACGACGATGTTGCCGAACTCGATCTGGGCGCCTCGGCTGTAACCCGGCGTCGGATCGATGAGATCGTGATACGCGCCGCGGAAACGGATGTCCTGAAAACCATTGCCCGCCGTCGTCCCGCCGCCGATGCTCAATCGCGCGGAACCGTGTCCTTCGTCGGGCCGAACGGCTGGCACGGGGACCTCAGGCGGTGGGGGTCCATCCACCTTGGCCCTCGCGAGCATCAGTTCCCGCAGTCGGCTGGAAGCCTTCGCGCCGCGCTTCTCGCCGGACAGCCGCTCGAAGTCGAGCGTCTCGAAAGCGAGATCGAGAATGCGCGCCCGCTCCTCCGGTGGTCTCTGCGTCAACTCCGGGGCATCCACGGACATGTGTTCATCGGCGAGCCGGCGCGCCAGCGAGACATCGCGGTCTGGCATCAGCGAGCCGAAGTGGAATAACTGGGTGCTGCGCGAGGGGCGGAACTTGATCTCGGACACCAGCCCGGGAACCGCCATGATCTCTCGCACGGTGTCCGCCGGAATCGCCCAGGCGGGAAAGCGTTCGACCAGATTCAGTGAAGGACGCGCGACGTCGAGCAGCCACAGCAGCTGGTACGAACAGTTCTCGTCGAGGAAGTAGTAGTCGAATCGCGTGGTGCCGAGTTCCCAGGCGTGCTCGAGCAGTCGCTGTGCCTCGGTTGGCGTGATCGACAGCCGGTACTCCCAGATGTCGCGACTTTCGATATCGCTGTATTCCGCGATCTTCACGTAGTAGGGCGTGATGGAGAACCGGCCTTCATAGCCCCCCGCCAAGCCCTTCCAGGCGAAAGCGAGCCCGTTGTCATTGCCCGTGAAGGCGGCAAAGTTGATGGCGTAGTCGAGAATGCGTGTCCGGTCGTTCTGTGCACGCCCGTCGATGCGCATCAGCGTGTGTCCGTACATCGACGCGGGGCTGTTGATGTAGGCGGCGGGGAAAATGAGCGTCACCGACTGCGGCTCGAGGTCGGCGCTCCAGCGCTCGAAGCGCGGGCAGGGTCGCTCCGGCAAGCGAACGGGGTCGAACGCAAGCCGGCTCTTCAGCCATCGATAGCGCGCGACGAAGCGGCACTGCGGATTCTGCTGATCGTTGGTCTCCTCCCGGTCGGAGAAGAAGGCTCTCAGCGTGGCATCGAGTTCGGCTTCGGGATTGCTCTTGCCGTCCGGCGCGTTGAAGAAACCGGGGTCATCTGCCTGACTGCGCACGCCGCGCCACCAGGTCGTGCGGTAGTGGAGGAGCCGGTGCCATTCGGACGTCTTCGCGAGACCGAGATCACGGGCCCTGGCAACGAGTTCGTCGGCGTAGTCGGCCGCCTGGACAGGGACGTGCACCACCGCCAGGGCGGCGACCGCCAGCCACAATAAAAAACACCCAGTGCTTGCGCACTGGGTGCGGATCGAACGCAGTCCGGCGATCAGATGCGCGCGACGTAGCCGGCGAGCTTGTCGTTCGCCGCCAGGACTTCACGCAGACCGACGCGGATGTCTTGGGTGGAGGCTTCGGCGCTGGGGAAGATGCGCGCCATGTTGTCGCGGGTGGACTGCACGAAGGCAGCCTTGTCCTGCTCGGACACGCCGATCAGCTGGACGAGGGCATCCAGGGTTTCGCCGGAGCCGCGGGACATGTCGCGGGCCAGCTTCGACTTGTTGCCATCGATGAAGTGAGACAGCTTCCAGTTGGACTTGACGGTGCCGTCCTGCGTGCAGCCGGACGTGCCGGAAGTAATGCCGAAAGTCTGGTTGTAGGACGTGCCGTTTGTGGTGACGGCCAAAACCTTGGGAGCAAGGCCGGACTGGCCTTCCCAGACCTTGGACCCCCAACCGCAGGTGGAGACGTCGTCGTCCCCGCCAGCTTGGGCGGTAAACGGAAGGGCGGCCACGGCGGCCGCGACCATGACTGCGCTCAGCGAAGTACGCTTCATTTGCTGACTCCTGAATTCGTTGCGTTTAGGCGGATCGGGCGGCGGGATCAGACGCGGGCGGCGTAGCCGGCCAGCGCCGAATCGGCAGCCAGAACCTCGCGCAGACCGGCGCGGATCTCATCCGTGGAAGCCTGGGCGCTGGGGAAGATGCGCGCCATGTTGTCACGGGTCGTGCGCACGAAGGCCGCCTTGTCCT
>CAZEDA010000454.1:0-3406 GCA_964510915.1 uncultured Rhodocyclaceae bacterium
GAGATGCAGCTGCAGCGCCTCACCGGGCTCGAGCGCGACAAGATCACCGCCGAGTACAAGGAAGTGATCGACACGATCATCGACCTGCTCGACATCCTCGCCAAGCCGGAGCGCGTCACCGCCATCGTCGGCGAGGAACTCGCCGCGCTGAAGGCCCAGTACGGGGACAAGCGCAAGAGCGAGATCACGATCAACACGCAGGATATCGGCATCGAGGACCTCATCACCCCCGAGGACCTCGTCGTGACGCTGTCCCACACGGGCTACATCAAGTCGCAGCCGTTGGGCGACTACCGCGCGCAGCGGCGGGGCGGCCGGGGCAAGCAGGCGACCGCGACGAAGGAAGACGACTTCATCGACAGCCTGTTCATCGCCCACACGCACGACTACATCCTGTGCTTCTCGAACCGCGGCCGGGTGTACTGGCTCAAGGTCTACGAGGTGCCGCAGGGCGGGCGCGCGAGCCGGGGCAAGCCGGTGGTGAACCTGTTCCCGCTGGAAGAAGGCGAAAAGATCAACGTCGTGATGCCCGTCCGCGAGTTCGACGAGCAGCACTTCGTGTTCATGGCCACGGCCAACGGCACGGTCAAGAAGACGCCGCTCACCGATTTCTCCCGGCCGAGACCCAGCGGGATCATCGCGGTCGATCTCGACGAGGGCGACTTCCTCGTGGGCGCCGCGATCACCGATGGCAGTCACGACATCATGCTGTTCTCCAACGCGGGCAAGGCCGTGCGCTTCGCCGAGGCGGACGTCCGCCCCATGGGGCGTTCGGCGCGCGGCGTGCGCGGCATGCGGCTCGTCCAGGGGCAGGCGCTCATCTCGCTCGTGGTGACGACCGATCCCAACCAGACCGTGCTCACGGCCACCGAGCGGGGCTTCGGCAAGCGCACACCGGTGGGCGACTACCCGCGTCATGGCCGCGGCACCCAGGGCACCATCGCCATCCAGACCAGCGCCCGCAACGGCATGGTCGTGGCGGCGCGTCTCGTGGACACCGACGACGAGGTGATGCTCATCACCACGGGCGGTGTGCTGATCCGCACGCGGGTCTCCGAGATTCGCGAGATGGGCCGGGTCACCCAGGGCGTCACGCTCATCGATCTCGATGAGGGCGAGAAGCTCGCGGGCCTGGAGCGGATCGTCGACAAGGACGACGATGCAGCCGACGTCGCGCTGGACGACGAGCCGTCCGACGGGGACGTCGACGGAGAGGGCACGCCGGAAGATCCGGCGCCGTAGCACAGCAACGACAGACAGGTTCGGAGTTCATGGCAAGAGTCTTCAATTTCAGTGCCGGGCCGGCGGTTCTGCCCGAAGAGGTCCTGGCGCAGGCCCGGGAGGAGATGCTCGACTGGCGCGGCTCGGGCATGTCCGTGATGGAGATGAGCCACCGCGGCAAGGAGTTCGAGTCCATCATCGCCAAGGCCGAGGCGGACCTCCGCTCGCTGCTCGCGATCCCGTCGAACTACAAGGTGCTGTTTCTCCAGGGCGGCGCCTCGCTGCAGTTCTCGATGATTCCGCAGAACCTCATGGGGACCACCGGCAAGGCGGACTACATCCATACCGGTGAGTGGGCGAAGAAGGCCATCGCCGAGGCCAAGCGTTTCGGTGCGGTCAACGTGGCCGCGACCTCCGAGGACCGCAATTTCAGTTATGTGCCGCAGCAGGCCGCCTGGAAGTCCGACCCGAATGCGGCGTACGTGCACATCACCACCAACGAGACGATCGGCGGCATCGAGTATCACTGGGTGCCCGATACCGGTTCGATTCCTCTGGTGGCGGACATGTCCTCGCACATCCTGTCCCGGCCGATCGATGTCAGCCGCTATGGCCTGATCTACGCCGGTGCGCAGAAGAACATCGGTCCCGCCGGTCTGGTGATCGTCATCGTCCGCGAGGACCTGATCGGCCGCGCGCCGGCCGGCACCGCGTCGATGCTCGACTACAAGGTGATGGCCGACAACGGCTCCATGTACAACACCCCGCCCACGTACTCCGTGTACATCGCCGGGCTGGTGTTCGAATGGCTGCAGCGGCAGGGCGGCCTCGCGGGCATCGAGAAGCACAATCGCGAGAAGGCCGCGCTGCTGTACGACGTGCTCGACCGCGGCGGCCTGTATGCGAGCCCGGTGGACAAGGCGGACCGCTCCCTCATGAACGTGCCGTTCCGGCTGCGCGACGAGAAGCTCGACGAGCAGTTCCTGAAGGAAGCGAAGACGTCCTCGCTCATCCAGCTGAAGGGCCATCGGTCGGTGGGCGGGATGCGGGCCTCCATCTACAACGCCATGCCGATGGCCGGGGTTCGCGCGCTGGTCGACTTCATGGGCGAGTTCGAACGCCGTCATGGCTAGGTTCCGGATCCTCACGCTGAACAGCATCTCGTCGCGCGGGCTGTCCCGCCTGCCCGCCGAGTTCACACACGCGAACGACGAAGCCCGGCCCGACGCCATTCTCGTGCGCTCGGCGGACATGCATTCGATGCCGATCCCGTTGAGCGTCCTGGCCATCGGTCGGGCGGGTGCCGGCACCAACAACATTCCCGTTCCTGCCATGAGCGCGCGCGGCGTTCCCGTGTTCAACGCCCCGGGCGCCAACGCCAACGCCGTCAAGGAACTGGTACTGACGGGCCTGCTGATGGCGGCGCGCAACGTCGCACCGGCGCTGCGTTTCGTCGACGGTCTGACGCTCGAAGGCGACGAGCTCGACAAGGCGGTGGAGGGCGGCAAGAAGCACTTCGTCGGTTCCGAGCTGCCCAACCAGACGCTCGGCGTGATCGGCCTCGGGCGCATCGGCGCGCTGGTGGCCGATGCCGCCATCAAGCTGGGCATGAAGGTGATCGGCTACGACCCGGAGATCACCGTCGACGCCGCCTGGAGCCTGCCCTCGCAGGTGCGCAAGGCCCATTCCATCGAGGAACTGATCCGCGCCTCGGACTACGTTTCGGTGCACGTGCCGCAGGTCGCGGCCACGCGGCACCTCATCAATGCGGAACGTCTCGCGCTCGCGCGTCGGGGCTCGGTACTGCTCAACTTCTCCCGCGATGCGATCGTCGATGTGCAGGCCGTGCTGGCCGCCCTCGAATCCGGTCAGCTGAAATCCTACGTCTGCGATTTCCCGCACGAGCGCTTCCGCGGTCATCCCGGCGTGGTGGCTCTGCCGCACCTGGGGGCGTCCACGCAGGAGGCCGAAGAGAACTGCGCGGTGATGGTCGTCGATCAGGTGCGCGACTACCTGGAGAACGGGAACATCCGCAATGCGGTCAACTTCCCGGACGTGGTGATGCCGCGGGAGTCGCCTTTCCGCGTCGGCATCGCCAACAGCAACGTGCCGAACATGCTGGGCCAGATCTCCACGGCCATGGCGCAGGCCGGGCTCAACATCCACAACATGCTGAACAAGTCCC
>CAZEDA010000455.1:0-3404 GCA_964510915.1 uncultured Rhodocyclaceae bacterium
AGCTGCGCGAAGGCGAGTTCAAGTTCGGCTTCGACGTGGAGTTCGAGATCGAGTCCTACCTGCGCTACCAGGGCGACAAGTTCTCCACGTACTTCGACGCCAATACCTACCTGCGCATCACCAAGGCGCTCGACTACTTCGATCCGGCCATGGCGCACGGAGGCAATCTCGCCGCGGCGCTCGCGGTTGCCAAGGCCCGCTTCCTGGTGATCTCGTTCACCTCCGACTGGCGCTTCTCGCCCGGCCGGTCCCGCGAGATCGTCAAGGCGCTGCTCGACAACGGCCATGACGTGAGCTACGCCGAGATCGATGCGCCGCACGGCCACGACGCCTTCCTCATGGACGACCCGCGCTACCACGGCGTGGTGCGCGCCTACATGAACAACATCGCGACCTGACGCCATGAGCACATCCGGCAACGGCAACGGTCTTCCGATGCGCTCCGACTTCGACGCCATCGCCCAGTGGGTACGCCCGGGCTCGCGCGTGCTCGACCTCGGCTGCGGGGACGGCTCGCTGCTGCGCTCGCTCAAGCGGACGCGCAATGTCACGGGCTACGGCGTCGACATCTCCGACGACAACGTGCTCGCGTGCGTGACCAACGGCGTCAACGTGATCCAGAGCGACCTCGAGGCGGGCCTGTCCGGCTTCGAGTCCGGCTCCTTCGACTACGTGATCCTCTCGCAGACCCTGCAGGCGATGAAGCACACCGAGCGGCTGCTGCGCGAGATCCTGCGCGTGGGCCGCGAAGGCATCGTGAGCTTCCCCAACTTCGGCTACTGGCACGCGCGGCTGCAGGTGCTGGGCGGGACGATGCCGGTGTCGCGCGATCTGCCCTACCAGTGGTACGACACGCCCAACATCCACCTCTTCACCATCGAGGACTTTGAAATCTTCTGCCGCGGCCATCGCCTGCGCATCCTCGACCGTGTCGTCCTCACGGCGGGTCGCCGCGTGTCCTTCGCGCCGAATCTGCTGGGCGCCCTCGCGGTCTACCGGCTCGACCAGGCGCACGGCGCGGCGGCCGTCGGCGCGTGACCGATGGCTGACAGGCGGTCCGCGCTCTCGGCGCTGCTCACGCGCCGGATGCTTATCTGCATCTTCACGGGCTTCAGTTCGGGTCTGCCGCTGTATCTGCTGCTGAACCTCGTGCCCGCCTGGCTTCGCACCGAGGGCATCAGCCTGAAGGCCATCGGCGCCTTCGCGCTCATCCAGTTTCCGTACACGTGGAAGTTCCTCTGGGCCCCCATGCTCGACCGCTACGTGGTGCCCGTGCTGGGACGCCGCCGCGGCTGGATGCTGCTCACGCAGGTGACCCTCTTCGCGCTCATCGCGTGGCTCGGCACGCTGTCGCCGTCGCAGGATCTCATGTGGGTCGTGTATGCCGCGACCGGCGTGGCCTTCCTGAGTGCCACCCAGGACATCGTGCTCGATGCCTATCGCCGCGAACTGCTCCAGGAATCCGAACTGGGCCTGGGCAACGCCGTGCACGTGAACGCCTACCGGATCGCGGGGCTCGTGCCCGGCTCCCTGTCGCTGATCCTCGCCGACCGCATGCCGTGGAGTTCGGTGTTCCTCGTCACTGCAGCTTTCATGATCCCGGGCATGGTGATGGCACTCGCCGTTCGCGAACCAGGCATCACGGGTGGCGTCCCCAAGACACTGCGGGAAGCGGTGGTCGAACCTTTCCGCGAGTTCTGGGGCCGCCAGGGCTGGCGGGGCGCCGTGCTGGTGCTGAGCTTCATCTTCTTCTACAAGCTGGGCGACAGCATGTGCACGGCCCTCGCGACGCCCTTCTATCTCGACATGGGCTATGCCAAGTCGGACATCGGCATCATCGCGAAGAACGCGGGACTCTGGCCCAGCGTCATCGGCGGTCTGCTGGGCGGTCTGTGGATGGTCAAGCTGGGGATCAACCGCGGGCTGTGGCTCTTCGGCATCGTGCAGGTCGTGAGCATCCTGGGGTTCGTGTGGCTCGCGCAGCAGGGGCCGTTCCCAACCGTCGGCGCCTACGAGCGCGCTGCGCTGGCCCTGGTGATCGGCGGGGAAGCGCTGGGCGTGGGCCTCGGAACAGCAGCCTTCGTAGCCTTCATCGCCCGCACCACGAACCCGGCCTACACGGCCACACAGTTCGCGCTGTTCACCAGCCTGGCCGCCGTGCCACGAACCTTTGTCAACGCGATGACGGGCTGGCTCGTGGAACGCATGGGCTGGTTCGGATTCTTCTGGCTGTGTCTCGCTCTGGCCCTGCCCGGCATGGCCCTGCTCTGGAAGGTCGCCCCGTGGAACGAACCGGTCAAGGCGCCCTCCCAGTAGCCGATAAAGAGCTGTCTTCCCTGTCTTCCCTCGAGAGTGCTTCCGCAATGACCAAGACCTTCGCTTCCCTTCTCGCCCTTTCGATCGCCGCCGCAGGCTGCACCTCCACCGGCAGCGCAGACGGCAAACGCCCCATGACCAACACGGAGAAGGGCGCCATCATCGGCGCCGTGGGCGGCGCCGTGGTCGGCGCTGCCGTCACGAAGAAGCGCGCCAAGGGCGCCCTGATCGGCGCGGTGGGCGGCGGTCTGGCCGGTGCCGCCGTCGGCAACTACATGGACCGCCAGAAGCAGGACCTGGAGAAGAGCCTCAAGTCCGAGCGCGACAGCGGCAACGTCACCGTCCAGAAGATCTCCGACGACCTGGTGAAGATCACCATGACGAGCCAGACGGCTTTCGACGTCGGTCAGGCCGACATCAAGCCGGGCTTCCGCTCCACCATGGACAAGCTCGCCGACGTGGTCGTGCGCTACGGCAAGACCTCTCTCACGATCGTCGGCCACACCGACGCCGAGGGTACGCAGGAGAACAACCAGGCGCTGTCGCAGCGCCGGGCCCAGGCCGTCGCCGACTACCTGGAAAGCAAGAACGTGAACCCCACCCGTCTCGCGGCCGTGGGCAAGGGCGAGACCGAGCCGGTCGCCGACAACAAGACCGAAGCCGGTCGCCGTGCGAATCGCCGTGTCGAGATCCTCGTGGAGCCCGTCCGGGCTGAGTAATCCCCCCGAATGCCGAGGCCGGGGTGGATTCACCCCGGCCTCGGCGCGGCGACGATGATCGCCATCCCGGCCAGCGTCACGACCGAGCCGAGCAAGTCCCATCGTGACGGCGTCACGCCGTCCACCAGCCAAAGCCACCCGATTGCAGTCGCGACATACACGCCGCCGTACGCGGCGTAGACGCGACCCGACGCCGTCGGGTGCAGCGTCAGCAGCCACACGAACATCGCGAGCGACACCGCTGCCGGGACCAGCAGCCAGGCGGGCGCATCCCGGCGCAACCAGAGCCATGGCAGGTAGCAGCCGACGATCTCGGCAACGGCAGTGATTCCATAGAGTGCGGCGGTCTGGAGTCCGGTCATGGCGGAT
>CAZEDA010000456.1:0-3387 GCA_964510915.1 uncultured Rhodocyclaceae bacterium
GGGTTGTGCACCGGGCCCTTGGCACCGGTGTGGCTGCCGCCGGAGATGCAGTAGTTCTCGCAGTGCGTCTTGCCGGCGATCTCGCCGCCCGCATCGAGAATGCGGGTGACGATCGTGGCGTCGATCTCCGGCACGTAGCCTTCGAGAATCGAATTGCCGTTCATCATGGGGACACCCGCGACCATCACGTTGTCCTTGATGCCGACCGTCTTGCCGGCGAGCTTGCCGGACGAGGCACCCTTGATGGAGGTCTTCACGTACCACGCGTTGCGGGGATTCTCCGCGGCCGTGGGGAAGTATCCCGGCGTGCGCGGGTACTTCACGACCGGCAGCGCGTCGGGCATGGAATCGACGAGGTTGTACGCGTCGATGTAGGGCTGCATGAGCCCGAGGTACGAGGACACGTCCGCGTCGGTAAGGGACAGGCCGACCGTGTCGGCGGCATCCAGCAGTTGTTCGGGGGTGAGCGCAGGTACTGTCATCATGTCCTCCAGTTGGTGGTTTCGCGATCGGCGCGCCGGACAGAGCGTCGTCCGGTGCCATCCCGTCGCGACAGTTGAATCAAGGGGCCAGCAGTCTTACCAGTTCCGGGTCCGTCCGCACGCTGTCGGCCGGGCCTTCGAGCGCGACGCGCCCGCGGTCCATCACATAGCAATACTGAGAGACGCGCAGGGCGAGCTGCACGTGCTGCTCGACGATTACGACAGCCATGGACTTCGTGAGTTGCTCCAGTCGCAAGGCAATCTCTTCGATCACGCCGTGCCACACGCCTTCGGTGGGTTCGTCCAGCATGAGCAGATGCGGGCGGGCGAGCAGTGCGCGGCTGATGGCGAGCATCTTCCGCTCACCGCCGGAGAGCGTGCCGGCCTTCTGCGCGAGACGCTGACCGAGCCGCGGGAACAGCGTGATCATCTCGTCCATGCCGCTCTTGCCCGTGCGGTCCCCCATGGACCCGATGAGCAGGTTCTCCTTCACCGTGAGGCCGCCGAACACGGCCTGGTCCTGCGGCACATGGCCGAGGCCCAGGCGGACGCGCTTTTCGGTGGCGAGCCGGGTGATGTCCGAGCCGTCGAAGCGCACGCCGCCCTTCGACGCCTTCATCTCGCCGGCCAGCGTCTTCAGCAGCGTGGTCTTGCCGGCACCGTTGCGGCCGAGGATGGCGACGGCGCCCTTCGACGGCACCTTGATGGAAACGCCGAAGAGCGCCTGGCTCGTCCCGTAGTGGGCTTCGATGCCTTCGGCCTGGAGCAGGGCGTTCTCAGGCATGGGCGAGATACGCCTCCTTCACGCGAGGGTCCTCCTGCACTTCCGCGGTGGGACCGGTCGCGACGATCTTGCCCTGGTCCAGCACCGTGAGCGAGTCACAGATGTCCTTGATGAAGTCGAGATCGTGCTCGACGATGAGGAGCGAGCAGGTCGCCTTGATGGGCGCCAGCAATTCCCCGGTGGCACGCCGCTCCTGCGGGCTCATGCCGGCCGTGGGTTCGTCCAGCAGCAGCACCTTCGGGTCCCGCGCGAGCGCCATCGCGATCTCCAGCCACTGCTGCTGGCCGTGGGAGAGAGCGCCCGCGAGTTCGTCGGGCCGCTCGCTCAGACGGAAGCGCGAAAGCAGTTCCAGCACCTTGGGGTCGAGGGAGCGCCGGGACTTCGATGTCAGCAGGCGGCCCATGCTCTCGCCCGCCTGCAGCGACAGCAGCACGTTGTCGTACACGGACAGCTGCGGGAGGATCGCCGTGATCTGGAACTTGATGCTGAGCCCCGCGCGCGAGCGCTCGGGCGAAGTGGCGGTCGTGATGTCCGTCCCGCCGATGGTGATCGTCCCGGACGTCGGGATCTCCGCGCCGGCGATGCACTTGAGCAGCGTGCTCTTGCCGGACCCGTTGGGGCCGATGAGTCCGTGGAATTCGTTTTCCTTCACCGCGAGCCCCGCCTTGTCGAGGGCGGTGAGCGCGCCGAACACCTTGGTGATGTCCCGGGCTTCGAGCAGATTCATGGTGTCGACCCCGGCTGGCGCGACACGTTGGCGCGGCCGAAGGTGCCGATGCGTTCCCGATCGGTCACGAACAGGCCGATGAGTCCGGTCGGACGGAACATGACGGTACCCAGCAGCAGCAGCCCCAGCACGACGGGCCAGCCGGTTTCGAGGAA
Source organism: uncultured Rhodocyclaceae bacterium (assembly GCA_964510915.1). Lineage (GTDB taxonomy): Bacteria > Pseudomonadota > Gammaproteobacteria > Burkholderiales. Next base: position 2,149 of record CAZEDA010000456.1, read on the forward strand.
CCCGGTGACATCCGCGCCCAGCCAGTCGATCTGCGGCAGCGCATAGCTGATGAGTTCGATGATCGCCACGCCGAGGATGGCACCGACCAGGGTGCCGACGCCACCGAACAGGACGTACAGAACGACTTGCGTGGAAAGCACGGGGCCCAGCTGCCCCGGACCGACGAAGCCTTCATGGAATGCATACAACCCGCCGGAGACGCCCGCGATGATCCCGGCGAGCGAGAACACCACGCCCTTGTAGCTCTGCACGTTGTAGCCGAAGAACGCGATGCGGCCTTCCTGCTGACGGATGCCGGCGAGCACCAGGCCGAACTGCGAGCGCACCAGCAGCCGCACCAGGATGTAGGTGACGATCAGCGTGCCCAGGGCGAGGTAGAAGAACACCGTGCCTTCCTCGATCTCGAAGCTCCCGGCGGTGAGACGCGGCAGCGACGAGATGCCGTTCTGCCCGCCGACCCAGGACCACCCGCGGGCCAGCCGCTCGATCACGTAGGAGCCGGTGAGCGTGCCCATGGCGACGAACACGACCGACGGAATCCGCCGGCCGAAGATGACGATGACGGCGACGATGAACGCGAGGACCAGCCCCACGATGGCGGCCGTCGGCATCAGCACGAAGATGGAGGTGACTTCGGATTTCGTGGCGAGCAGGGCCGTCACATAGCCCGCCACGCCGGAGAACAGCGCCTGCCCGAAGCTCATGATCCCCGCGTAGCCCCAGACCAGATCGAAGGAGATGGCCAGCAGCGCGAGGATGCAGATCTTCGTGGCGAAGAGGACCCAGAACTCCTCCAGCATCCACGGCATGGGGAGCGCGATCAGCAGCAGGGCGACCTCGACGATCGGGATGATCCTGCGACCGGGGCGGCTGGCTGGGGCTTGGCTCATGGGGTGTGCAAGTGGGGTCGGAAAGCCTCCCCGGGGGTCACCCGGAGAGGCTGCTGCTTCGCTCTATCGGGGATCAGGCCTTCAGGCACTCGCGCGGATCCACCATGCCCTGGCTCTTCTCGATGATCTCGTACTTGCCGCCCTTGGCGACGGCGATGTACATGTTCATCTTCGAATGCCACGTGCCCGGCACCATCTCGCAACCGCCTCCGGGACCGTCGGCGAGCTTGGCCTTGTTCAGCGCCGCGTCGACGTCCTCGCGCTTCACGCTCTTGGCGGTCTTGACGGCTTCCGCCCAGAGGTTGATGCCGCGCCACATGCCCGTGGAAGCGCTGCCGGCCGTGAAGG
>CAZEDA010000457.1:0-3385 GCA_964510915.1 uncultured Rhodocyclaceae bacterium
CATAACGACCTCCAGAGGGTGACCGCCCATGCTCCTCCTCGCTCGCGAGCCCGATCCTGTTGCGCCGCAGCAGCCCCGGCTGCTGGACCAAGTGCGCAACAGGTTGCGGGTGAAACACTACAGTATCCGGACCGAGAAAGCCTACATCGACTGGGCCAAGCGGTACATCCGCTTCCATCGCATGCGCCATCCGGCCGATCTGGGCCCGAAGGACGTGGAGGCCTTTCTCACCCATCTGGCCGTGGCGGGCAACGTGGCCCCCTCCACCCAGAACCAGGCCAAGAGCGCCTTGCTGTTTCTGTATGGGGAGGTGCTGGGCGTGCAGCTGCCCTGGCTGGACGATGTGGTCACGGCCAGGCAGCCGCGCAAGTTGCCGGTCGTGCTCACCCGGGAGGAGGTTCGCCTTCTGCTCGATGCCATGTCGGGCACGCCAGGGCTGGTGGCACAGCTCCTGTACGGGTCGGGCATGCGCATTCTCGAAGCCCTGCGCCTTCGGGTGAAGGATCTCGGCCTCGCCCGTGGGGAGGTGCTGGTTCGTGATGGCAAGGGCGCCAAGGATCGCGTCACGGTGCTGCCGCGTTCGCTGGTGCCCGCGCTCGAGGCACAGCTTGCCTATGCGCGCGGGCTGCACCAGCGGGACCTCCAGGCCGGTCACGGGCGGGTGTATCTGCCCCATGCGCTCGATCGCAAGTACCCGGGCGCCCCGCGGGAGTGGGCGTGGCAGTACGTCTTCCCGGCGGATTCCCTCTCCGTGGACCCCCGTAGCGACGTCCTGCGGCGCCACCACACGGATCCGCAGCTCGTTCAGCGGGCCATGCGGGACGCGCTGCGGTCGGTGGGGATTCCCAAGCTCGCCACGCCGCATACGCTGCGTCACTCCTTCGCCACCCACATGCTTGAAGCCGGCTACGACATAAGGACGGTGCAGGAGCTTCTGGGTCACGCCGACGTCCGCACCACCATGATCTACACCCACGTCCTCAACCGCGGCGGCCGCGGCGTGCTGAGCCCGCTGGATCGTCCGGGTTGACCCCGCAAGCCAGCGCTCGCCCGGTTTCCCGCTGACCCCGACACCGCCATCGCGCACCTTCGAACGGGGCGTCGGCTCGGCCGTCACGGGCCAGCCTGACGATTCCGCAGGCCCGTCGCCCCGGCCCCGTCCCGCCCCATGGGGTATCCTCCCGGGCTTCGCGCTGCGGCGCGTTTCACCCGTGCGTGTTCCGCACCTGCCTGCTCATGCCATCTTCCAAGCCTCCCTCCAAGCCGGGGCGTTCGGCCGCGCGTGGTTCTGCGCCGTCACGATCCGGCAAACCTGCCCGGGCCTCTGCGCCGTCGCGGGCCGCGCCCTCGGCCAAGCCTTCTTCCCCGTATCAGACGTCCGCCCGACCTGCCCGGCCTGCAAAGCCAGCCGAGGGGCGCGCGGCAGATAAGCCTTTCACGCGGGACGCCCGCCCCGCCCGCCCCATGGAAGAGCCCGCGGTCGAAGCGCGGCCGCCCCGGGAGCACAAGCCGCTCAAGGTGCCGAAGGCAGCGCGCAACCTCGGCGGCTCGGCGCAGATCGTTCTCAAGCCCGAACGCGAGAAGTCCCTGCAGCGGCGCCACCCGTGGGTCTTCTCGGGGGCGGTCGATCTGGCGGAAGACACCCTCGTCTCCGGCGATACGGTGGCCATTCGCTCCGCGCAGGGCGGCTTTCTGGGGTGGGGCGCCTACAGCCCCAACTCGCAGATCCTCGCCCGGGTGTGGGATTTCCACGAGAGCACGCGCATCGACGCCGAGTTCTTCGCCGAGCGCATCCGCAAGGCGGCGGCCCGCCGGGACCGCGTGTTCGGCAGCGAGCCCACGCATGCGGTGCGGCTGGTGCACGGCGAGGCCGACGGGCTGCCGGGCGTGGTGGTCGACCGCTTCGCGAACCAGGGCGTGCTGCAGCTCACCACTGCCGGCGCCTGGCGCTGGCGCGATGCCATCGCCGAGGCCGTGTCGCACGTCACGGGGCTGGAGAATCTGTACGAGCGCTCGGATGCCGATGTGCTGGAGCTGGAAGGCCTGCCGCATCGCGTGGAGGTCGTCCGCGGCGAAGCGCCGTCGGGCCCGGTCACCATCGAGGAGAACGACCTGCGCTTCCAGGTGGATGTGCGGGAAGGCCACAAGACCGGCTTCTATCTGGATCAGCGCGACAGCCGCGCGCTCCTGCGCGACCTCGCCGAAGACCGCGAGGTGCTCGACTGCTTCTGCTACACCGGCGGCTTCACGCTGAGTGCGCTGGCCGGCGGGGCGTCGTACGTGACGGCGGTGGACAGCTCCAAGGACGCCCTCGCGGCCGCACGCCGGCACGTCACGCTCAACGAACTGCCCGAGGCCCGGGTGGATTTCATCGAGGCGGATGTCTTCGCGCTGCTGCGCAAGCTGCGGGACCAGGGGCGCCGCTTCGACGTGATCGTGCTGGACCCTCCCAAGTTCGCCCCCACGGCGGCGCAGGCGCAGAACGCGGCGCGCGGCTACAAGGACATCAACCTGTGGGCGATGAAGCTGCTGCGTCCGGGCGGGCTGCTGTTCACGTTCTCGTGCTCGGGCGGGGTCTCGCGGGATCTGTTCCAGAAGATCGTGGCGGGCGCGGCGGTGGATGCCGGCGTGGACGCGCGAGTGCTCCACCATATGAGTGCGGCCACCGATCACCCGGTGAGCCTGTCGTTCCCCGAAGGCGAGTACCTGAAGGGTCTGCTCGTCGAAATCGGTTGAGGAAGCCGCGTTGGACACTCTCATCATTGCCGTGCGTCACGGCGAGACCGACTGGAACGCCGAAGGGCGGGTCCAGGGACATCTGAACAGTTCGCTCACGGCGGCCGGCCGTGCGCAGGCGCGGGCCGTGGCCCAGCGGCTGGCGGCGGAACCCATCGCCGCGATCCACTGCAGTGATCTCGGCCGCGCGCAGGAAACCGCGCGCCCCGCCTCCGAGACGCTCAAGCTGCCCATCCACGCCGATGCGCGGTTGCGGGAGCGCAAGCTCGGCATTTTCGAGGGGCTCACGTACGCGGAGGCCGAGAAGCGCTTCCCCGACGAGTACGCGCGCTATCGCGGGCGGGACATCTTCGTGGACATGCACACGGGCGAGAGCCTGCTGGCGTTCCGGGCGCGGGTGGCCGCGGCGTTCTCCGACATCGGGCGCGCCCATATGGGCGAGACGGTGCTGGTGGTCACCCACGGCGGGGTCCTGGACCTCCTGTACCGCATCGCGACCGACATGCCGCTGGAGCAGGCGCGGACCTTCGACGTGGAAAACGCGAGCATCAATCGGGTCAGCTGGGACGGCCATCGGTTGCATCTGCTGTCGTGGGGGGATGTTTCGCACCATTCGGGCGGGAGCGCGGACGGCGAGTTTTAGGGGGTG